>JANOKO010000886.1:0-1422 GCA_031419335.1 Planctomycetota bacterium | reverse complement strand
ACCCCGGCCCTCTCCCCCACTGTGGAGTCTTCCCCGAGAGCATTGCTGATGGTGGGGGAGAGGGGGCAGACAGAACGGGATTCCGCCATTTAGCGAATGCCCCCGACACCTCACCGCCTCCGCAGGCCCCGCTGACTTGGACCGATCTCCCCGCACACCCCGAATTTCAGTGGGCGGTCCAGCTCTTCAATGCGGGCTACTATTGGGAGTCGCACGAAGCTTGGGAATCACTCTGGCATGCCGCCGGACGGACGGGGGGTATCGCCGACTTCTTGAAGGGGCTGATCAAACTGGCGGCGGCGGGGGTCAAACTGCGCGAGCACAATCTGGTGGGGGGGGAGCGGCACGCGCGTCGGGCACTGGAACTCTTTGGAGAGGTACAGCGCGGTGTGGCGAACGCGGAAGTGGTCTATGATCATCTGCACCTCTCGGAGTTGATTCAGATCGCCGAAGCACTGATCCATCATCCGCCGAGATTGCCGCTTGACCGGACGGGAGAGCCGGTCGCGTTCCTCCCGAGACTTTTCTTGCCTGCCACATGACCTGCGTGATTCGCTGAGCCGGTCATCCTCTTCATGAGCTGATCCCGGCGACGATCGAGAAATGCGCTATAGGAATTCAATCGTCAGTGGGTATTTTTCCACGACGCCCCGCTTGGCCTTCAAGCCCACCAAGATGGGGCAGACAACACTCATGATCACGACCGCCAGCAGCACAAAGAATCCAACAACGACAATCGTTAAAACTCCGCCCACCACCAAATAGAGCAGTTGGCTCAGCAGGAAGTTGACGGCGTTCCGGCCATGCTCGTCGATGATCGGGTCGTCTTTGCGAGTCTGCCACAACACAATCGGCAACACATACCCCAGCCCCGGAGCGGCGAACCCGCAGAGCATTGATAGATGCAGCCACATCGAATAATTCCACGAGCGCTCGGTCGCATCGGTGCCGCTGCCCAACCCAAAGGAATCGAGGACGCGGTCCACCGAGTCATTGGACCCGGAGTGCGAACCCTTGCCGCTCAGCACCTTCGCCTTGGCCTCCTGAAACTCCTCTTCAGAGATGGCCCCGGTTTGCCGCAACTGGTCAAGCTTTTGGATTTCATCAGCGATGGACATGTGTCGGTCCTGGGATCGCGGGAGTGGAACGAGATCATCGTGGAGGGATTACACTCCCCGTATGATTCTCTCATGAAGGGGATGGCAGGGGAAGTCGTAATCGGGTACGGCAAGCCGATAAGCCGTTCGGGTTGCCAGTCCACCACGGTTGAGTTCAGGCTCCTGTCGGCGTAAGTTCCGGGCAGGTGAATTCGCCCGTCCAGGCGAGTCACCCTCTCCCGAGATCGCATTGCTGAGACTCCCCATGAATCGTTCACTCCTGACTGGAATGGTTGTCGCATCCCTCGCGTGGCAGGCTCCCTCG
>JANOKO010000885.1:0-2537 GCA_031419335.1 Planctomycetota bacterium | reverse complement strand
TGATTGCCTCACAGTCCTCTGTGTGAACCAGTCCCTCACAGCATGTCCGACATGCCAGTCTCTCTCGAATCTCGGCGTGCAGCCTGAACACTCTCATCCGTCTCCAAACGATCCATGATGGCTTCCTCCCATGAAACAAACCGCTGTCGTTAACTTCGCCCCACAGAAGGGCTCCGTCGATCTCCGTCAGGTCGAGCGTCCGACCATTGGCGATGAGGATGTTCTACTGAAGGTCGGGGCAGTAGGCGTCTGTGGCAGCGACCTGCACCAGTGGACCGCCGATCACAGTTGGCCGGTCAACTACCCGGTGATTCTCGGGCATGAGTTTGCTGGCATGATCGAGCAGGTCGGCTCGCGCGTCGTCGGCTGGAAGGTCGGCGACCGGGCCTGTAGCGAGACAGCTGCGGTGATCGACCCGAACAACCCGATGTCGCGGGCCGGGCTATATAACCTCGATCCGACGCGCAAGGGGTTCGGGTATGGGGTCGACGGGGCGATGACGGAATATGTGAAGGTGCCGTCGCGTTGTCTGCACAGGGTGCCGGACGGGCTGGCGTTCGACCGGGCGTGCCTGACCGAGCCATGCTGCGTGGCGTACAACGCAGTGGTCATGAACGGGGCTGTGAAGCCGGGGGACCGCATCGTGGTCCTGGGGCCGGGACCGATCGGGCTGCTCTGTGCAGCGATGGCGCGGCTGCAAGGGGCAATCGTGGCGGTGGTCGGCTTGGAGCGGGACCGCGTGCGGCTTGACATCGCGAAGCAATACGGCTGCGAGGTCGTGATCGGCGATTGCCGTGACTGGGCGCTGGCGGGGGACGGCCTGGGCGTCGATGGCGTCGTCGATGCAGCCGGGATCTCGATCACCCTCAAGACCGCCATCGACATCGTGCGCCCTGCGGGGTGGATCTCAAAGGTTGGCTGGGGCCGCGACCCGATCAACTTCTCGCTCGACCCGATGGTGCAGAAGAACGTCACTATGCGCGGCAGCTTCAGCCACAACTGGGCCATGTGGGAGCGAGTCCTGCGGCTGCTCTCCACAGGCATCCTGAACATCGATCCGGTGGTCGGAGGAACCTGGACCCTGGAGCATTGGCACGAAGCGTTCGAGGCCATGCACAGTGGGCAGATCGCCAAGGCAGTGCTCACTCCGGGATGAGTGAAGTGGACCCCGTTTTTTAGACCACGGGGATAAATGGAAAGTGGGGCTGGAATGAGTTCATCTCGACTGTCAGTCATAATCCCTGTTGACCGTGCGACCCGCCTACAATTCTCAGGGTGAGTCGATTGACGATTCACAAAAATTCCAGAGACTGTGCAGCCGTGACTCGCGAACCATCCGGGTCGGAGGCTTGTCCCGGTCTGAAAACAGGCTCTCCCCTCTCTCGGTCGCGATTCAGAGAACGTCGAGCCCCCCTGCCCTTCCAGGACTGTTTATGATTCGCGTCGCAATTCTCGGAGCCACAGGATACACCGCCTTCGAACTGATGCGGTTGATGCTGCGCCACCCCCAGGCCCAAATCACAGTCGTCACCAGCCGCAGCGAAACCTCGCATATCACTCAAGTTCATCCCGCCTTGTACGGGCGGCTCGACCTGCGGCTGGAGAATGCCACGCCCGAGGATTTAGCGGCACGGGCGGACATGTGTTTCTGCTGCCTGCCGCATGTGGCAAGTATGGAGACGGTCCCGAAGCTGCTATCGGCGGGTCTGAAGGTCATCGACCTCTCGGCGGATTACCGGCTCAAAGATCCAGGGGTGTACGAGACGTGGTACAAGCATGTGCATACCGACCCGACACGGCTCGGAACAACGGTGTATGGGCTGCCCGAATTATTCAGAGACCGGATTCCGGGGCAGTCGCTGATTGCGAATCCGGGTTGCTACACGAGTACGTCGATTCTCGCATTGGCTCCGCTGCTCAGTGAGAAGTTGATCGAGCCAACGGGAATCATTATCGATGCCAAGAGCGGCGTCACAGGAGCGGGACGAACCCCCAAGACCAACATCCTGTATGCCGAGTGCAATGAAAGTATTTCAGCTTACTCGGTGGGAGATCATCGCCATACACCCGAGATCGAGCAGATCCTGACCGAGATCAGCGGACAACGGGTCGAGGTCATCTTTACCCCCCATTTGGTTCCTATGGATCGCGGCATTTTGGCCACGATCTACGCCACGCCGACGGGCCCGGTGTCGCAGGCACAACTTCTCGATGCGATGCGCCGCTTCTACGCCACCCAGCCGTTCGTGCGTGTGACCGACCACTTGCCACGGACCAAGGACGTGGCATTCACCAACTACTGCGACATCACCGCCCGCGTCGTCCGAGGCAAAGTCCTGGTGTTCGGGGCACTCGACAACCTCATCAAAGGGGCCTCGGGTGTGGCCATCCAGAACTTCAATCTGATGTATGGTTTCGCTGAGGGGACGGCGCTCGAGGCGTAAGCAGATCCGTCCCCGGGCGGAATGATCCGGGACAGTCTGAACTCCCCGAAAAATGTGCCCCGCACAATGCACCACGGGCGGACACACCTGTCC
>JANOKO010000884.1:0-1181 GCA_031419335.1 Planctomycetota bacterium | reverse complement strand
GCCACGCGCTCGACCTCTTGGACCTGGTGGCTGGAGATGATGACCGTCCGGCCTTCCGCAGCCACATCGACCATGCTTTCGAGGAACTCGCGCCGCACCAGCGGGTCCAAGCCCGAGGTCGGCTCATCCAGGATCAGCACGCCCGGCTGATGGGCGAGGGCCAGTGCGAGTGCGACTTTCGACCGGTTCCCCTTCGAGAGATCTTTGATCTTCTGCTTCGCATTGAGGGCATAGCGGTCCAGGAGCTTTTGGTACTCCCGCTGGTAGTCTGCCGGGTACAGACCGGCTGCGAACCAGCCGATTTCTTCGACGGTCATCCAGTCGTACAGAGCCGGACGCTCTGGGACGTATCCGACCGTGCGGCGGATATCGAGGGCATCCAGGCGGCTGTCGAGACCGCCGACTTTGGCGGTGCCGGAGTCTTGAGTGACCAGACCCAGCAGGATCTTGAGCGTGGTCGACTTGCCCGCTCCATTGGCCCCGAGCAGGGCACACACGCTCCCCGCCGGGACTTCGAACGACACATTGTCGAGGGCCACGACAGAGCCATACCGCTTGGACACATTTTGCAAAGAAATCGCAGGGGTCATTGCACTGCCTCCTCATTCAATCGGTTCAGTTCGGAGTCACAGAGAGAACGCAGTTCGGCCTTCGAGATCCGGTTACGCCACGCCTCTTCGAGAACAGAGCGCAAACTTTCGCGAATCAGCGAGAGCCGCTGGTCGCGGCACTTCGCAAGGGCCTCGGGGGCGATGGCCAGCCCGGTTCCGCGGACTTGGACCAGGATGCCTTGCCCTTGCAAGTCGCGGTACGACCGGACCACCGTGTTCGGGTTGACCGCCAGCCGGGCTGCCAGTTCGCGAACTGAGGGAACATGCTCCCCCGGCGTGAGCGACCCGTCGGCGACGGCGATCGTCACCTGCCGAATGATCTGCTCATAGATGGGGATGCCGTTCTGGGCATCGATATGCCGAAGCATGGGAACCTCCTGGAACAGGACTATCGAGTAGCCACATGCAGTCTTCAGGGAGAAATCACAGTACCACTCTACTAGTACGGTAACGTTGTGATCGAAGCTGTCAATAGGTGAGCTTGAATTTTTTTTGAAAGTGGGATGCCAGAACGGAATGTCGCTGACGACCTGCAACGCCGCCCAAAATCAACATATGGGAATCGACTCA
>JANOKO010000883.1:0-3695 GCA_031419335.1 Planctomycetota bacterium | reverse complement strand
CGATGGCGACGAAGCGGCGGCCCTTCGCATCGGTCAAAAACCAACTACGATCGGTGTGATTGTGATGCTGACTGGAGTGTTGCTTCGTCTGGGCTAACACGTGGAAGTTCCTGGCCATCCCTGTATCGGAAGAAGTGGCACGGCACAGGTCTTGGAGTTGCTCCGGGCTGAGTCCGACCGAATCCGCAATGATCTGCCGGACATGTGGAGTGTCGGCTTCGAATTCCAGTTCCTCCATGCGAGCCAGAATATCCTGGTGGATGCTCTCGGCGAGGATCCTCGCACTAATCACATCCCCCGTGAGTGCCTGGTCGGTCAAATTGTCTTCCGCCTTCCCCACAATTCCCGGAAGAGCGGAAGCAGCCATCCAATACATGGCCCCGAGGAACAACAACGGTCCCAAGAGGGCGAGTACCAACAGTGGTCGGCGCGATCTGGCGCGATCGCGCTGATCGAGCAGGTCCAGCACGATCTGTGTGTTTGCCAGTCGCTGCTGAGGGTCACGCTCCAGGCAGCGGTCGACGATCTCCACCAGCCGTTTGTCAACTCCCGGCAACCCCCGATGCCCCGCGGGGGGGGGACTGGTTCGTAACAACTGGCGGTAGGCAGCCAATCTGTCATCCGTGGTCCCGGCCCGTTGAAGCCCGCTGTCATTCGCGGAAATCCGTCCGGGAGCGGTGCCCGTCAACATCTGATACAACAAGGCTCCCAATGCATAGACATCCCAGCGCGCATCCGGGATGCCATCCAGAACCGCCTGCTCGGGAGCCATGTAGAACAGAGTGCCCAAGGCGGGGGTCCGCTCACTCGATAACCGAGACTGACCAAAGTCGCACAGCCGCGCATCGCCCCCGGCGTCGAACAGTACGTTGGCGGGTTTCAAATCGCAGTGCAACACGCCGCTGCCGTGGGCATGGACCAGAGCCTGGGCCATCGTCCGCGTGATGCGCACCGCATCGTCGACTGGCAGTCGACCCCGCTCCAGCTTCTGAGCCAGCGAGCCGTTCTCCAGATACTCCATCACAAAGTACGGCGGGTCATGGTCCCAGGCAACATCGATCAGCCGCACGATGTTCCGCGAGGTGTACAGCACCGCCAGCTTCTCGACCTCGCGGCTCAGCAGCGACCAGTCGACTCCACGACCCCGAGCATAGAACTTGATCGCGACTTTTTTCCCGGTCCGCAATTCGCGAGCCAGCCAGACTGAGCCGAACGAGCCCTCCCCCAGGCACTGCTCGATTTGATATCCGGGAATCGAACCGGGAGTCTCCAGTGAACGCAGACTGAGCCTCTGAGAGACCTCGCGAGCAGTGGAGTCCTGGACCTCGGTGTCCTCGCCGGGCCTGGGAACATCGCCACTCTTCTCCGAATCGATCACGCTCTGGCCTTTCTGGAAGTGGGGATCCATGAATGTGATTGTCGCGGGGTGAGAGGGAAAGTCGAGCGACCCCGGAGGAGTCTTCCGTTCCGGGCGCGAGTCATCCCGAATGTGGAAGCACTCACACCGATCCAGGTGTGTACGTCACAAAAGTAAACAGAGATTCACCACGAAGACACGGAGGCACGGAGAAGGCATCCTCGCGGATGACATTCCTCGGTGGCGGATGTTGATGATGAAGGGACAATTTCCACCCAATCAGCAGTCGGCAGCTCCACGGAGTGATGGGTGGGGATCAGACGATCGATCCTGTCCATACCATCGAACTCGAACACTTGGATTTCTCCGTGCCTCCGTGTCTCCGTGGTGAATCATACTGCAGCCCACTTGTCTGATGCACACACCCGAGCCAGCATTTGAGCGTCGCAATATCGCCGGACACGCGGAGAGACGCTACCATTGGCGTTCAGACGGAGCGATGGGGGTGCGAACTGGATTCGACCTGCGTTCGCGTCCTGACAGACCAAACTCTGGATTCCGCCTCCTTGACCATGCCCATTCATTCTGAGAGTTCAGAACTCGCTTCGGCGATCGATGCTCGCTCGTTGAATCTTCCAAACGCGATCACGCTCTCGCGGTTCGTGCTGGCCTTAGTGTTGTTCTCGCTCATCTCCTTCGATGGCTATTGGCAGTCAGCTGCCATCGTCTTCGTGATCGCTGCCCTGACCGATTTCCTGGACGGGTATCTGGCCCGTAAATATGGACAGGTGACGGTCCTGGGCCGCATCCTCGATCCGTTCGTCGACAAGATCATCATCTGTGGGTCGTTTATCTTTCTGATGGCGTGGCCGAGAAGCGGAGTCACAGCCTGGGTCACGTTTGCCATCGTCGCCCGCGAGATGTTTATCACTCAATTGCGAGCCTTCATGGAGCAGCGGGGGACTGACTTCTCGGCCAAGTGGTCGGGCAAAATCAAGATGGCCTTTCAGTGTGCCGCTGTGCCGCTGTGTCTACTCTCCCTCAGCCCCGAATTCCTCTCGAACTGGAAGGCCCTGCTCTCTGAAACCCGGCTCATCCAGCTGCGCGACATCGCGATCTGGGCCACGGTCACGATCACTGTGTACAGCGGGGTCGAGTACTCCTGGCGGGCGTTTCACCTCCTGCGTCGTCCCGCAGCGGAGTAACCGTTTGTGCTCTGGTTTATCGCAGCGTGTTTCATCCCCTCGTTCGCAGTGTCGTGCAGTGTCACCGGCTGCATGCGTTGGTTCTCCCCGCGAATTGGTCTGATCGACCAGCCAGCCGCGCGTAAGGTCCATACCACGCCGACTGCCTTGGGCGGGGGCCTGGGAATCGTAGCCGGGTTCACGCTGACCGCGATCGCAGCTCACGCAGCCGTCTGGTGGCTGTTGAGTCTACCGCAACTTCCTGACTGGTTTCCCGAAGAGCTGCGCCCGCATCTGGCCGGAGTCATGGCACGCGGCGGTGACTTCTGGAAACTGATCGTGGCGGGAGTCCTGGTCGCCACAATGGGCTTGCTCGATGACTACCGCCCCCTGCCGTGGCAGCCGCGACTGGGCCTGCAACTGGGCGTCGCCGTGGCGCTTGCCAGTTGTGGCTTTCGGGCAACTGTGTTCGCATCCCAGCCGTGGATCGGGTTCGTACTGACCGTACTCTGGATTGGCGTACTCATCAACGCCTTCAATTTTTTGGACAACATGGATGCCCTCTCTTCGGGGATTGGGCTAATCGCCGCGACCATGTTTGCGAGTGTCATGCTCACTTCGACCGCCGAACCGAAATGGTTCGTGGGAGGTGTGCTGCTGGTGCTGGCCGGGTCAATTGCCGGTTTTTTGTGCCACAACTGGCCACCCGCCAAGATCTTTATGGGAGACTCGGGGAGTATGTTCATCGGGCTGATGCTGGCATCGTTGACGCTGATGGGCACCTTCTATGATCCGCAGCAATCGACACGGTCGGTGATCCTGGCTCCGCTGTGCGTACTCGCGGTTCCTTTGTATGACTTCACTTCGGTGATGTTGATTCGACTCTCGCAAGGCCGCAGCCCATTCCAGCCCGATAAGTCGCACTTCTCCCATCGGCTCGTGGAACTCGGACTGAGCCGCAAGCACGCTGTTCTGACGGTTCACCTCTGTACGATCACGACAGGCATCGGAGCGTTGCTGCTCTATCGAGTCCAAGACTGGTCGGGAGCGATTTTGGTATTGGCTATGGTCCTGTGTGTTCTGACCGTGATTGCGATTCTGGAGACCGTGGGTCGGCGAGACAAATAAGCTCTGTCATCACACCAGCCGAGGCT
>JANOKO010000882.1:0-1331 GCA_031419335.1 Planctomycetota bacterium | reverse complement strand
GGAACTGATCATATCCAGTGCCCGGGTCGTAAAGGCGTCCATGCCGTCAATTTCGCCATGCGCATCGACATTCGTGCGTACGTTCTCCAATGACTTCAGCAGCGTGGAACGGTTCTCCAGCCGTTCGCGTGTGACATTCGGTGTGGGTTCCAGATTTTGAACCTGTCCGGCGCCCGGGCCGGTGTAGTTGATTTGACCGTTCACGAAAGGTCCCGCTCTATACGGGACGAACGGCCGATGAGGGGCACCAACATACGACGGTTCCTCGTGTCCAGCGAGTATCGGGTGTGGCGGAAACTGGGCCATGCTGACATACGGCGGCAATGGATTTTTCCGTCCTCGTTCGCTGTGGACCCGACTGACGACGGATCCGAACGAAGGCCGCCCGGCGGACTTTGGAAAGCCGCTGAACACCAGATGCAGTCGATGGCCGTCATCGAGTGGCCATTGGATGCTGCGGACGAGGGCCAGTTTGTCGGCGATCCGGGCCTGCAGAGGCATCAGTTCAGAGATCTCAATGCCGGAGACGTTCGTACTGATCGGCTGGAACTCCCCACGTATTTCGACTGGTGCCCGTGGTTTCAGGTCATACATGTCAATGTGGCTCGGCCCGCCATTCAGGCAGATCATGATTACCGACTTGCTCAATCCCTGAACGCCGGTCGCCCCCTGAGCGCGAAGGCGAAGGAGATCCGGCAGCGTGGCTACGCCGCCCAACGCCCCGACATGAAGAAAATCACGGCGGCTCATGCCGTCGCAAAATCGTTGATTTGGACCCCAAATGGTCAGCATTGCGGAATTCCCTGATGGGCAAGTGTGTGCCATATGGTGGGCACCACGACTTGCCGACGGTGGCGACTCTACGTCGAATGGACAGTGCTGCCCAGCAAGTTCAATTGGTTCATTTGATCGTCTCGCGTCTGTGTTGTCCAGGACTCAGCCAACACAGCGAGTGACTGGAAATTTGCCAGAACTTGCAGCGTATTTGCATCGCGTACCACAGAATGCTCGAAATCCCTGAGTTTTTTCAGCGTGTTTGTATGTTGTCGGACCTCTGGATGCTAGCGTGACGAGTGAAGCTCCGGCGATCATATTGTGACGCCTGTCGAATTCCGCCTGGTGCAGTCGTTGCCCTGATCAATCACCGAATCAAACGTAGCCATAAATCTGGCGTCTCGGCTGCGAATGCCGATCCTGACAGAGTGTTAATTGCAGGGTTTTAGGTTCGTTTTGCGTCCCGACCTGTTGAGTACGAGCGGAAGGTACTCGAACTCCGGCAACGCATGTCATGGAAACACGTTACGTCAAATCACTCTCTCAAATACACGCGC
>JANOKO010000881.1:0-4151 GCA_031419335.1 Planctomycetota bacterium | reverse complement strand
AGATGAACACAGATGAACACCGATCACGAGGGATGGGGGCTGTTGGCTTTTCGTTCGAATAATCAATCACTTGAGTGCCCGCTGGACTTGCGGGTCGTGCGTCGTGGCCGAGGGGTGCAGGGGAATCGAGTCGATCAGCTTGCGGATCACCGTGTCGGGCGATTGGCCTTCGGCCTCGGCGTTGTAACTCAGCACGATGCGGTGACGAAGGACGGGGACCGCGGTGGCTTTGAGGTCTTCTACCGTCACCTCGGGGCGACCGTAGAGGGCGGCACGGGCTTTGGCAGCCAGAATCATCGACTGACCTCCGCGCGGGCCGACGCCCCACAGCACCCAGTTGCGAATGAAGTCCGGCGAGTCGGGATCATCCTTCCGTGTGGCTCGGACAATGTTCATCGTGTAGTCAACGAGCAGATCGCTGATCGGCACGCGGCGGATCAGGTTCTGCAGCTCGATGACTTCTTCACCATTGAGGACCGGCGTCGGATCGCTCGGCGGAGCCCCAGTCATGGCGCGGTAGATCTTCCGCTCTTCATCCCGGGTCGGGTAGCCGACGATGACCTTCATGATGAACCGGTCGAGTTGGGCTTCGGGGAGGGGGTAGGTGCCTTCCTGCTCGATTGGGTTCTGCGTGGCCAGCACGAAGAACGGCGACGGGAGTTTGTAGTGGTGATTGCCCGCCGAGACCTGGCGTTCCTGCATCCCTTGCAGCAGTGCGGCTTGGGTCTTCGGCGGCGTGCGGTTGATTTCATCGGCTAACAGTATGTTGGCGAAAATCGGTCCGTGGACGAACTTAAACTCGCGCGTTCCGGACTGTCGATCTTCGTGCAGGACTTCCGTTCCAGTGATGTCCGCTGGCATCAAGTCGGGCGTGAACTGAATCCGCCCGAAGTTCAGCGAGAGGCTGCGTGCGACGGTCTGCACGAGCAGCGTCTTGGCCAGCCCCGGCACCCCTTCCAGAATGCAGTGGCCTCCGGCGAAGATCGCGATGAGCAGTTGCTCGACGACCTCCTCTTGGCCGATGACGACGGTCCTGATCTGCTCGCGGATCCGTTCTTGGGCACTCTTGAGTTTGGCGAGAGCAGCCAAGTCTGGCGGCGTTTCTTGTGTCATGGGGAAGTTCTCAGTGGTCAGTCTGAAGTTCTGAGTTGTCAGTGAATGGCGAGGAGGAGTTTCACCCCTGTGTCTCCGTGGTGCATCTCATCCCATCGATCCCTAGCGTTGGTAGATCGGCAGATACTTGAACGGAATCTGCAACAGGATGCAGGCCAGGGCGGTGCCGAAGACTGTCCCGACGCCGTCTCCATTCCAGTTCCCACCGGGTTGTTGCTGCTTCAGCAGATTCTCACGGGCTTTCGGGAAGTAGGCATCCCAGTATTCGTCCCCTGCCTGATAGAACGCCAGTGACGCATACAGGTGCAGGTAGAAGTAGTGCCCGCTGTTGAACTCGTTTTGAGTCGACTTGAACTGCTGCATCACGAATTTCATGCACGACTCAGCCAGCGGAGACTCGTACTCTCCCGCAGAGTACAAGCAGCAGATCGCCGCAGCTGTAATGGGCAGGCGAGTATCTCCGCCGGAGTGGAAGGAGTAGCGAATGCCGCCTTCGGGGGTCTTGCACTGCTCCAAGTAACGGATGGCGTTCTCGATGGTTCCCTTGGGAATGGTGAATCCAGCGTTGTGGGCAGCGCGGAGCCCCTGCATTTGCGTGACGGTCACGCTTCCTTCGTCACCTCCGCCGGGGTAGTAGGTCCAACCACCCAGGTTGCTTTGCCCGGTCGCAGTCAGTTGGATGCCTTTTTTGATGACGGATTCCATCTTCTTGCGGACTTCAGGGCGGGTCTCCATGCCGTAAGCGCTCGATAAAAACAGCAAGGCGAACCCGTGGCCATACATGGGGTGGCCCTGTTCTTCGCCCTCGGCAATCAGTCCGGTTGACTGCGCGCGACTGACGATATAGGAGGTGGTCTTTCTCACCTGATCAGCGTAGGCACCTCGGGTGGAGGTGCTGCCGTTCGAGAGAAACGCCATCCCTGCCAGTCCGGCCATCGCCACAGGGTAGGTATCGCCGTCCGCGAGTCCGTGCCAACTGCCATCAGAGGCTTGAACCTTGGCCAAGTAATCGAGCCCTTTCTTGACGGCGCTCACCGACTCGGGCGTGATGTGCTTTGGTAGCAGATCCTCACCGCGCAGGATACCAGGCCAAGCCCAGAGGCTGGCTCCAATTCCGGACAGCAGTGATCGTCGAGTCAGGGTCGGTTGGGACATCAGGAGGCTCGCGAGAGGAATCAACACCGTGTGGTATGGCAGGTCTGCCACTCCTAAATCCCCTTATGGACTTCCCGTGGTGCTTCCTCAGCTTCAACTTCAAACTCGACATCAATGGTGGCGGAGACCGTAATATCTTGCAGACTCGATGACGTAAACAGTTCCGCTTCTTTATCTGCGTCCTGGGCCATGAGGCCGTAGATGACGCTCAGTTGGTTGGCCTGATTCGCCACGGGGGGAGCTTCGTTGATGGAACGGACTCTTCCCAGCTTCAGGTGGGCGAGCTTGGCAAGACGTTCGCCCTGGCGGGTGGCGTTCTGCATGGCGTCATCGAAGGCTTTTTGGCGAGAACCCTCGACATCGGACAGGCGGAAACGGGCAAGCGCTGATCCACTCGTGTTCAAGCCTCCGGTGTACGGGTTGTATGCGGGCAGGTCTCTGGCCCCCAGGGTCACTCCAGCGTCTTTCCCCGTGTCCAAAATCTTAACCAGCGTTTCCATAATCTGATCGTTGGTCAGCTTGTCGATGCCATCAATGCGGATCGTCAATGGCTCGGCGACGTTGAGCGGTCGATTGGCCGACGCCTGAACCGCCATCCCCTGCTGCATGGCTCGCTGGGTGGCGGCATCAACGGCAGAGGTGATCTCGATGCGTCCACTGGAGACCTTGAGGCTGGGGATTTGCAGGGCCTCAAGTGCCTCGACCGCGCGCTGGCGGTTACTGCGGTATTTGGTGATCGCATCACCGGCCAGCTCGGCGTTACCACTCACGTGTCCCTGGAGTTCCAGCACATCGGCCCTGAGCTTGACCACTCCTGTCGCTTTGACGGAGATACCGCTTTTGCTTTGGGCAAAGCTGGTGGAACTCGTTAGGAGCAATGTCAAACTCACAACGAGCAAATGCTTCCAGTGGAACATCACGGGCGTTTCCTTGAGCAATGACACAGTGTGGTGCGTGAGGGGCAACGAATTGCAAAAAGTGTACCATTCAAGGCACACCACTGATTTGGCCGATTACGGCTTTGGGGTGGGAGCTGCGAGTGGTTCTGTTGAGGGAGTGGCGGGGGGGGCTGCCAGTCGATAGCCGCTGACTTCGTAGTCCGAGACGGTCACCAGATGCTGGCCGACGACGTGCATCGAGACTCCTGCGGAATCGGACTCCGAGGTCCGTACGATACGCTTGACTCGCCCATCCGTCTTCCCGACTTCGAAGATGCCGCGCCGCGTCGCCACGAACACGGAATCGCCCGAGGAGACCAGACTTAAGCCACCTCCAGTGACGGGGATCTTGACCGACCAGTGCAGTTTGCCGTCCGATCGAGCATAAGCTGCCAGTTCGGAGTTCATCAGATAAACGAACTGATCATCGGCTTCAACGATCATCGCCGACGCCACGGTGGGACGTTTCCACAACACTTTCTGATTCTGAATGTCGACGCAGTACAACTCACTCTTGCCGACCTCTTTGACCAGCAGGACTCCATCTCGTACGAGCATGCGGCCGCGCGTATGCAACTGCTTTTCCTCGGGCAAAGTCTGGTTACTGTAGTAGTAGTTGGAACCGTCAGTCGTCTGCTTCTGCTCATACAGGACAAATTGCCCGTCGACCTTTTTCTCGGAAGGCGAGATCTGCAAGACCGCCCCTGAATTATTCATGACGCACAACTGACGACCGACCTCGGCAAACTCGGGAGTCGGGAATGTCGTTCCTCCGGAGTAGCGGTTCTGCTGTTGGGGAAAAGTCCCCAGCGGCATCGTCCATTCGGACACTCCTGTCGAGAGATTCAGCATCTGCAGGGTCATGTTGGCTTGCTGTTGGGCATGTGAAATCACCAACACGCCGCCCTTCCAGGGGTAGACTTGTCCGAGAAAGCTGAGTTGACC
>JANOKO010000880.1:0-2333 GCA_031419335.1 Planctomycetota bacterium | reverse complement strand
GACTGGAAACATGGGGTTTTCACACTTTGTGAACAGTTGTGTATGGTAACGTGAGGATTGTGAGATGCAATCGTAGGAAAGAAAGTCGCCAGAGATATGAGCGTTTCAAAGTTGCCGGGGAACGACCCAAGCCAGTGGTGTGTCGGTTTCAGACACCCCCCTGTTTCCCGGCAGCAAGCCATCTTGATTGCGAACTATCCGACATCGACAACAATACAAGTAATATTGTCGCGAGAGCCCCCTTGTTGAGCCGCTTCGACAATGGACTGGGCTGACTGTTGGGGATCGTTTCCTCGCAAGAGGATCTCCTGGATCACCGCTGAGGACGCCCCATCGGTCACGCCGTCCGAGCAGAGCATGAATCGGTCGCCCGATTCAGGAGTCAATTGTTTGGGATCGGAACTACCGCTTCCCTCTTTCGTCCCCAGGTACTTGTACAGGACATTCTTGTAGCGGTGCGTCTTGGCATCGTCCGCAGTAATCGTACCCGCGTCGACCAGTGCCTGGGTGAGCGAATGGTCTTTCGTCAACTGCTCGATTTTCCCACCACGCAACCGATAGACACGACTGTCCCCGACCCCTCCGACGAAGAGTTTTCCCGCGACATGGACGATAAACGTCACCGTCGTCCCCATGTTGTGGTAGCGGGAATCGAGGCCACCCAGGGCCATGATCTCGCTGTTGGCGTGTGTGACCGCCCGATCAATCGCATCAATCACACTCCGCGTTTCGACCTTTTGGAAATCGACCCATTGCTGGAGCTTCTCGGAGATCAAATCGATCGCGAGCTCGCTGGCCTTTTCACCGGCACTCTGTCCCCCCATCCCGTCTGCGACCAGAAAAAACCTGGCCTGGGGATCGACGTAACAGTTGTCCTCGTTGTTGTCGCGAAAGTTGCCCGTGATGCTCACGTGGCCCCATTTCAGCGAAACCTGACCAGTCATTGGGCTCTGGCTCCCTGGTTGACACGAACTTGACTCGACTGGGACTCATGCCCCAGCCTTACCTTATCTTAACACGTCGGGGGCTGGATGTGCATGAGAGTGAAAGTCCAATCCGCAGTTGTCCCAGATGCCGATGAACCTGCCAATGAGACAAGCTGTGACGGGAGGGGTTATGCACAGCTTGTCGATCATGCCCGATAACCTGTCTGGTTGTGTCTCACGCTGGCTCTCCAAGTCGGGGCAATTCAGGCTGACGGCATCCTCTACCAGTGCATGACAAACCCGCCATCCACGTTGATCGTCTGCCCAGTCACATTACTGGCACGCTCCGACGCCAGAAACACAATCATCGAAGCGATGTCCTCTGGAGTCTGCCACCGCCCCAGAGGCACGATCGATCGAATCTTCGCCGAAGCCCACTCCAGATAACTGAGTTGTGCTTCAGGAGGCTGTTGATCGTGCCAGGCTTGCCACACCGCGAGATTGAGAGGTGTCTGAACCATGCCCGGGCAGACCGTGTTGACACGGACGTTGTGCGAGGCAAGGTCTTTGGCCATACACTGTGCGAAGTTGATGTTGGCTGCTTTGGACGCACTGTACGGCGGGTCAGTCTGAGAACCGATTTGACCTGCGACACTCGACAGAAACACGAACGCTCCCGATTTCCGGGCCCTCATGCGCGGGGCGAAAGCATGGGCCACATGCACCATGCCCATGATGTCGACTTGCAGTGTCCGTTCCCAATCCGACGGAGCCAGGTTCGTAAACGGAAATCCAAACTTGCCGGACCCGATCGCCGCACAGTGGACCACTCCGTCGATCGGGCCAAAGTCGGCAACCGCCTGCTCCTCGGCCTGGACCACCGCCTCGAAGTCGGTGATGTCGGCTCCCCTGGCGTGGACTCGATCCGCATGACCACCCTCCAGAATATCCCCTGGCACTGGCGCACGGTCCATGATCGTCACGCGAGCGTTCTCTGACAAAAACTCCCGCACAGCTGCCAACCCAATCCCACTGGCCCCGCCCGTGATAAGGATGTGCTTGTCCGTGAGTTGCAGGTCCATCTTGATCGAATCCGAAGGAGTGTGTATCCCCGCTATCCGGGAATTGTCGTTGATGGGCTCGTTGAAATCAGGTGATTCCGTGCCCCTGACAAGCAACTCGGCAAAGACTTTGAGAGGCCGCCCGCGGCCTCATTCCTGGATCGCCTGCTGCAACTGCTCCCACTGCCGCTGTCCGGTGGTCAGGACTGCCTCATCCGGTCCGATCTCGGTCGGCGTGTAGCCCGGATGGCGGCCTGCTTTATACGGGTCGTTGCGGCGGGTGTTGTACGAACCGATGAGTGCCCAGCGGGGGTGGTCGCTGTGGTTCTGGTCGGAGCGGTGCAGC
>JANOKO010000879.1:0-11333 GCA_031419335.1 Planctomycetota bacterium | reverse complement strand
TATCGGCTCATGCAAATCGATCTGGGGTCGCTAGTTCAGGAGATTCGACAAGCATGGAATAACAGGAAACTCGCAATCCATGCGATCGAAACAACCGAACAACACATACCTAGTAGAGGCGTTACAGGTGTTTTTATCGTTCGGAGCGACCCGATGAGGAACTGGGCCTGTCTGCTCTGGATGGTGGAACTGGTGGTGACAATCCAATTGCCATTGTCTTGCTGCATGGCACTCGCGCAATCTCGCTGACGCGAGCAGTCGTCGAGAGCTGACCGTGGGATAGGCTTCCAGCCTGTCATTTTCAGCCAAAAGATCGGCTGAAAGCCAATCCCACGGGTCCGAAAGTCTATCGGTGCGCCTCACCGTAAATGCCCCATGCGAGGCTCCCGGGGGGTGAGTCGTCGGTGGGTCGTTACCAAGGCAGACCGGTACTCGTATACCGCAAGCCGTCAGACAGCCACTGCCACCTGATACTTGTCACCGAGTGCAACCTTGGCGGCGGCGCAAACTTCGTCGAACACTTCGGGGCTGTGAATCGCCATTTCACTGAGCACCTTGCGGTTCAGCGTGATGTTGGCGAGTACAAGGCCGTGGATGAACTGCGAGTACCGCAGACCCCGCATGCGAGTCGCAGCGGTCAGCCGAGTAATCCACAACTGGCGAAAGTCACGCTTGCGGACGCGGCGATCACGAAAGGCGTAGCATCGATTGCGGCGGACCAGTTCCTGGACTGATCGCCACAGCTTACTACGACCGCCCCGCATACCGCGGGCTTCCTTAAAGATCCGCTTTTTCTTCTTCCGCGTCGCTTTGCCGTAGGAGATACGCATGATTGACGACCTTCCATCACTGACCGAGGAGCATGTCCGCTCGTGAATTGTGTGAGATGTGCCGGGGATGGCACTCCAGATGACCAGACTAGCTCGACGGTCGCAGTGCCTCGATGATGTAGACGGCGTTGAACCCGGTACGCACGCCATCCTGACGCAATCGGCGTTTGCGATTGCCGCTCTTCTTACCCATCAAGTGCCCACGATTGGCCTTGCGGTGCTTGACCTTGCCATTCGCGGTCACTTTGAACCGCTTGGCAAGCCCCTTGTGTGTTTTTCCTGGCATCGGCATGGCTGTGTTCCATTACAGACTCGGCCCCCAGTCCGGGGGAAGCCGGGTAATGTAATGGAAGATTCGATGGGTTTCCACCGAGAGGAACAGAAAATCGGTGTGAGACATCCTGAGTCGACAAAATTTCGGAAATTTCACGCTGGAAATGGGTTGCGAAGGGCTGATGCCGATCGAGATTTGACCTTCCGCGAAGGAGCATGGATCGAAAGTTGGTAGAGTGGAAGCGAACTTGAGCCTTCAATAAAACACCAGGCCACAGGAGTTCGAACCGTTTCGAAATTGGATCGCAGACAGGATTGTCTGCCCCACGGCCATCATTTGAGTGAAGCCCCACTCCGAAACTGCACCAGGAAAAGAAGCGAGTCTAGTCCGCGACACGGGCCGAATCGCTCACTCTTCCGGAATCGCCTTCAGTCGTTCGGCTGCGGATTTGAATTCCTGAATCATTTCACGGACGGTGGACCAGCGGTCGCGCGGGTCGCGTTCCAGGCCCTTCATGATGGTTCGGCTGACTTGGTCATCGAGCTTCGGGGCCAGTTTTTTGATCTCCCGCGGCGGGGAGTTGATATGTTGCATCACACTCTCCATCGAGTCCCCCGAGTCCCAGGGCAACTGTTTGGTGAACATCTCAAAGCAGGTCACGGCGTACGAGAAAATGTCGATCCGCTCGTCGGTCGCCTGCCGTTTGATGAGTTCCGGGGCCATATAATTCGCGGTTCCCGTCCGGTTTCCCGGCTTGCGGTAAGGTTCGGTGTTGGGGACAACGAGACCGAAATCAATCAATTTCACGACATTGTCATTGCTCACAATGACATTGCGGGGGCACAAATCCCGGTGGATGTATTGTGCCCGGTGGACTGCTTCCAGGGCTTCGCCCAACTGAATGCAGTACCACAGGCAATTTTGTTTCATGCGAGGGGTTTGTGTCTCCACTAAGAAGCTGAGACTCACGCCCTCAATGAACTCCATGACAAGGAATTCTTCGTTCTCGGAAGTGATCCCGCACTCCAGTGTCTTGACGATGTTGGGGTGCCGAAGACTGAGGGAAATCTCGCCTTCGAGGGGCCGCTTGAGTCCCAGGCTCTGAAAGCGTTTATCGAGCCGGGCGAGGCGGGGCTTATCCAGAACCTTGAGTGCGACGGGCTTGCTGCCAATGGTATCGGTGGCTCGCCAGACCTTGGACATGCTGCCCTGCCCGACACGCCCATGTAGTTCAAAACGCCGTCGCACATCGACTTTCTCGATTTTGGGCTGACGTTGAAAGAGCCGTTTGAGGAAGTCCATGGAGGGATCGTTGAGGGGTGAGGGGACTATTGAACTCGCTATCCCGAAGGGATTCCAGCGAATAGCCGGTGGTCAGCGCAGCGCCACCACCGGACAGAGGGAGCGAGACAGCCTCTATCCCGGCAGGGATTGTAGCCAATCTCAATCCAAGTACCGATCGTCGTGCTCGATTCCCACACGTTGGAGCAACTCGATGAACTCCTCCCGAAAACCTTTCTGACGGTGATGTTCGCGTTGTTTCTTGATGTCTGCCCTGACGCCCCCACAGGCGGAAGGGCTGAACGAGAATGCTGAATAGTTCTGTCCGGTGGTGGCGCTACGCTGTCCACCGGCTATTGGCTGGAATCCCTTCGGGATAAGAATGGGTGAACTCCCTGACTCGCTCAACCCTCAGCTCCCACCCTACTTCATTGTGCAGTAGTCAATCAGACGCGCGATCTCGGCCCGCAATTCGGAACGGGGGATAATCATGTCCACGAATCCGTGTTCCATGAGGAATTCGCTCGACTGGAATCCTTCGGGCAAGGTCTGCTTCACCGTGGCTTTCACCACACGCGGGCCCGCGAACCCAATCATGGCCTTGGGTTCGGCAATGGTAATGTCTCCCAACGACGCAAAACTGGCAGCGACTCCACCCATTGTGGGATTGGTCAGGACCGAGATGAACAATCCGCCCGCATCGTGGTAGCGACCCAGGGCAGCGGAGACCTTGCCCATCTGCATCAGTGAGAAGATCCCCTCGTGCATCCGGGCACCTCCACCCGATCCGCTGACGATGACCAACGGCAGTCGCAGCCGGGTCGCCTCTTCCACGGCCCGAGTCAGCTTTTCACCGACGACGGACCCCATGCTGCCCATGATGAACGAAGAATCGGTGAGGCCGAACACGAGCGGACGGCCTCGCATGTGCCCTCGCCCCACGAGACAGGCATCTCGCAAACCGGTCCGCTTCTGTTCTTCAATCAGCCGAACTTTGTATGACTTCTTATCCGTGAACCCCAGCGGATCGACCGAACTCATCTCACAGTACCATTCTTCGAAGCTGTCCTCATCCAGGAGCTGTTGGATCCGATTCCAGCCCGAGACGTAAAAGTGATGGCCGCATTCCGGGCACAACCCCAGATTCTGCTCGACCTGCTTTCCGAAGACTGTGGCGTTACAGCTTTCACACTTGACCCACAAGCCGTCCGGAACGGGACGCTTAGGGCGCAAAGGAGATGTGGCGGCTTCGTCGTTCACCGGTGACGCCGATTGCATAGGGCGGAACTCCAGTCATGGCACCGAGCTGAGACACAGAACGGCGACCGCTACATAATGGCTAGAAGTTCGCCCGAGGGCAACCCCCGACACGTACCGAGTACCGCAGTAAGCAGCCAGCTTGTAGGGCGGGGGTCAATCTCAAGCAGGCATGTGGTTCCAGATTGTCAGGTACTGCTGAGCCGCGAATCAGGGGACGCGTCAACTCGCAGTCGCGGCTTGGCAGGAGCCTCGCACTCCCGAGGGAGGCGTACCCCAATATCAAGCATTGACGAGGTACTGCACCCGAACACAAACTGTGCCTGAATACAAACACGCCCCCCGGAACTCCGGGGGGCGTGTGATCGTTTTCAAACGGGAGTCTGGTCGTCGAGGTTAGAACTCACCCCAGCCCCACGGCAGTTCCCCGAAGAGACCTGTCGTCATGAACACTCCGTTCGCTTCGAACGTGGCATCCACAATGCTCGGGTCACCAGACAGTGTCGGATCATCCAGAATGAAGACATCCGAGATCAGCACCGCCCCCAGCCCTTGATCCGTATAGGTATTCCCCGAACCACGAACGCGGAACGTGCTGTCTCCCATCCCCGGATAGAGGAAGTTGATCGAGAACGGTGGGACAGCCGGAAACGGATCGAGCGGGAAGTCACCCGTCAGGTATCGCGAGGCCAGCCGCTGGGCATTCCGCTTGCGAGAGGCTGAGCCAAACGGACCTGTTGACGCATCGTTTCGAATCGTGCGGGACTGGAAGTTACCCGTCGCATTGTTGTAGTACGCTCCGGGTTCCACTCCATCCCCAATCGTCCGGTCCAGGTTGTTGGCTTCCATCGAACTGAAGATATTGTTGCTGTAGATGAGGTCCATGCGGGACAACGGATCGCTTTGGTATCCCGTCGGGTCGAAGACCGTGGTACTCCAATCCGTGCCTGTAGCGGGGTCGGTCGTGGAGCGGAACGAGTGGAACAACACATCATCCCCGAAGTTGCCGTCGAAGGTATTTCCCGTGACCGACATCGAGATCCCACCGAAAGAGTTTCCGGCGGCACTCAAGACGCCGTTCCCGTCCAGGTCAACATTCAGGATGCCGTCCCCATCGATGTCTTCCAGGTTGAATCCCGTGGTGGCAAAGCCCCCATCGAAGAAGGGACCAAATCCTCCGTCGGTGGTTCCTACCCGCACCACCAGGCCCGTGGCCGGGAAGTCGGTGACTTGCGAGCCGTTGCCAATGACTTCGTTGTTATGAATGTCGGCTCGCAGGAATGTGGCAGGGAAGACTCCACCGTTCTCGGACAACAGTTGATTGCTGGTGGCGAGGACGGACTGGTCAGTGGCATTGGTATTGACGACGTAAATCCCCTCTTGCAGGTTGCCCTTCACGTGGTTTCCAATGATCGTGAGATCGCCGATGAGCCCTCCTACACCGACGAGTTGCAGTGTCCGATTGGGATCTGTGTTATCCAAATCGGTTCCATCGGTGTCACCCGGTCGGTTGAGGACATTGATGCCCCGGAATTGGTTCTGTGTGATCTCGTTGTTGAGCAGTGTCAGGCTCGTAGAGATCCCCGCTTGCGGTCCACCCGTTGTGGTTCGAGAATCGAAGTCATCCGCACCACTTTCATTGATGAACCGGACGCCATCACCCACGTTTTGAGAGATCAAGTTGCTGAGGGCTCGGACTTCCAGGTAAGCAATACCGACCTGATTCACGTCGTCCAAGGCATCCGGGAACTGCCCATTGAGAGCTGGAGCGCCGTTCTCAGACTCTGGTCCCTGAACATTGATCCCGGCATTGTTGAACACACCCGCGTCGGTTGACCCGTTGAATGTGATCACATTGTTTCCGATGTTCACAACACCGCCGCCGGTGATCTGGATTCCGTCCAGAGCATTGAGACTGATGAGATTCCCGAAGCTCGATTGTGTACCCACGGGATTGAGTGCCACATCGCCGATTACGAGGCCGCGACCCGCCAGTGGATCGTTGTTGGCATTGCCCATGTGGCCTTGCAACTGGATCCCACTGAACCCGTTATTCGTGATGGTATTACGGGACCAGATTCCCGTAATCGATCGGGAATCCCGAGCATCGTTGACTCGCTCGCTGAGGTAGATTCCGTTACGGGTGTTCCCGTCGATCAGATTCAGGTCCAGGTTGGCCAGGAGGTCGGCATCCGCCTCTGTGCGGAACTCGATCCCATCCCCCCCGTTGTCGGTGAAGTTATTGCTGAGGATATCCATGGTGTCGGGCAGTCCGTTGGCCTGGTTGGCCTGGCTCACTCCCGAGACATTCACGAACAGACCATCATCCAGGTTGCTGTCAAAGATGTTGTTCTCGATCAGCAGGTTGTTGAACTGACCGCGCTCGGTCCGCAAAATCTCCAGCCCATCATCCCCGTTGCCCTGGAACAGGTTGTCAGTGATCTCAAAGTTATTAACCTGCGCGGCAACCGTCCCGCCGTTCCCAGCGTCATTGTTACCCGTCACACCGATCCGGGCTCCGTCACCCGCATTGTTCAGCATCTGGCTGTTGCGAATGTGCCCTGTCAGGACCGCTGTGTCTCCCAGCAAGATCGCCACACCGTCACCCGTGAAGTTGGGTGTCCCGGGGATATCAATGGCTCCTGTGAAGGTCGCGTTGTCGATCTCGATGGTGTTGACCGAGTCCCCTTCCAGGATCAATCCGATATGAGCATCACGGTTGTTTGTGAACGTGTTCGCGTCCAGTGGATTGACAGTGCCGACGATCATGGTGAGACCGCCATCGCGAACCACCCCGCCGACGCCAAAGGTCGTATTGGCATTGCCACCAATGAACTCGTTGCGGGTCAGTGTCAGGTTGGTGAGCACATCATCCGTATCGAATAGAATTCCGGCTGTGCCGCGAACCGTCCGATTGAAGGTGTTTCGCGTCACAGATCCCAGATCGATGTTCCCATCCACCAGCCCGCCGTTGCCACCGATGAACATGCTCGCTGCGTCATTGTCATTGAAGTTGTTGTCGGTCACAAACGGCGTCGCAAATGCTCCGCCAGCAGTATTCAGGACGCTCAGTCCGTTGCCCCGGTTGTTCGTCAGCGTGTTGTTGGTAATCCCCGTCAGGTTGATGGCACCGGTGTTCACGTTGAACTGTATGCCATCACCTCCACTGGCACCGTTGTTCGAGGCGGTGTTGTGAAACAATCCAGTGTTGATGATTCCATTGTTCAAAGTGTTGAATGCCAACCCCGACTCGCCGTTACCGGTGAATACGTTCCCGAGCGCAACCAGCGGGTCGGAATCCCCAATCTGGATGTTGATGACGCCACCGTCGGCATTCACGTTCAGACCGTTGGCACCGTTGTTGGTGAAGGCGCTACCTGTCAATGGATTCGTAACATTCAGCGTTCCTCCGACCAATGCTTGCAACTCCAGACCATCCCCGGTGTTGTTATTGAACGTGATCCCGCTCAAGTCCGCGATTGTCAGTGACGCATTGCTGACGATGATCTTGAGACCGTCACCGCCGTTGTTCGTGAAGGCGTTGGCGCTGAACGCCGAACTACCGATGACGCTGCTCTGCACCGTCAGCGTTCCGCCGTTCTGATTCACGAGAACCAGACCATCGCCCGCCCCGCCATCGGCCACATTGTTCGCCACATCAAACAGATTCATCGTCCCGCCATTGGCGATGGCCTCGAAGGCTCGCCCGTTCGGGTCAGTCCCATTGGTCGAGGTGTTGTTCGCCACGGTGGCGTTGAACACAGCTCCGGGATTGGCCAGCAAGCTCAAGCCGTTTCCATCCAGATCAAAGACGTTGAAGTCGATGGACGAGGGTCGGGTCAGGTCCGACGGATCGTGGGCATTGATCGTGCCCCCGTTGGCGACCACTTCGATTCCCACTCCGCGATCCAGAACGGCGTTTCCGTTCTTGTCTTCGGCGGGATCGAGGATGCCATCGAAGTCGATGTCCTCGCCCACGTCCAGCAGACCGTTGTTATTCGTGTCTTCCGTCGCGTCCAATGTCCCGTTGCCGTTGGCGTCTTCGCCCCGGAAACCGCTCACCGTATTGTTACGCAGCAGCAGGTCCAGCGTCCCGGCGGCGTGGGTAATACTAATCCCCCGATTCGAGGCGACCAACGCACCCGTCGAGGAACTGTCGATGGTCACGTCCTGGATGACACCGTAGTTCTCAATCGAGCTTCCCAGATTCGGGGTCGTGTTGCTGGAGATCACGATGCCGTCCGTCACGTTCTGGATGAACACATCATGAATGTTGAAGGCATCGATCCCCGTGCCCACGATCCCGGCTGCGGTGCCCGTGCCGTCGATCGTGAAGCCGGAAATCTCGTTGCCGTCGTTGAAAGTCACGACCGGCAGACCGGACGCCGCACTGTTCGAAAGGAGCGGCAACGGTCCCGCAGTTCCCGGGAGCTGGACTGCTCCCTGACCCGAGACGAGTACGGGGCGGCTGCCATCCGGCAGCAGACCGTCACCCAACATCTTCTGGAAGTCGAGGAGCGTGACCGTCGTATTCAAGTCCGAATCGGTCAGGTCAACGTTACGGCGCACATACAGGATGTCGAAATCGGCCCGATCAGCAGCAGTGAGGGACATGTACTCGGCCAGCGACATGAATGGCAACGCCAGTGATCCATTCCCGGCGACGGTCGCATTCGGGTCGATGAAGGCGATGGAGATGGCCTGACCTCCATTCGGATTACCGCCCCCGCCCGGATTCGTGAGGACTTCGGTGGTGATCTTACTCTCATCCGAAACCGCGACACGGTAATTTCTCAGCACCGATTCGGTCAGCGATCGCTGGACCGGATTCCGGCGGAACCACTGTGAAGGTGGCCCGTCCGGCATCGTGACTTCCAAGTTCAGTGAGAACTGCGACTTGAACTGGGAATCCCAGCTATAGGTGCCGTTGATCCAGAGGTCTTCCGTGACTTGGGCCTGGGTCCGCACGGTGGTGCCCACGGTGTCACCGCTGCCATTGGCGTGCAGGATGTACATCCCCGTCCCGATATCAAATCCGTAGCGGGCGAGTCCCGGCAGCGGTGTTGACACTTCCACGTTGTAGTTACCGTAGCTCTGCTCAAAAGAGGTCGTGCGTGTCGCGACGACTTGATTACCCACGAATTGAGGGTTACCGATCACAGACGCATACTCGTGCTGGTCCTGGCCCACCGGGATCGAGAAGCCACCACGCAAGCTCACCCAGCGGCCAATCGATTCCAGATTCATCCCCATCTGGTGGAAGTAGCCACGGTGACCCGCGTCGTAATCCCACCATCCGGAGACCCCGTACACGCGGTCATCTGCCGGATCAAAGAAGCGATAGCCGAGGCCAATATTGGCACCGCCTTCGCGGTAGTCGGTCATGTTGACGCGCGGATTCAAGAAAATGACGCTACGTGACCCATCGGTGGAGAGAGGCACGAACGCATTGATATTTGTGTAACCACCCTGATAGCCATAGGCGTCCAGGCTTTGGTTACCCACTCGCCAAAGGATATCGTTGACTCGTGTGGTGGACGCGAATCCGACCCCGCCATTCTCCGCGTAATACCCACCACCCAAGGCGTCTTCAAAGACATCACCCGGATCGACCGATTGGACGTATTGACTCTGCCTTATGCCATGAGCTCCGGCGCTGGCCGAAGCCTCACCGCTCCGCAAAGATCCCGATTCGGAGTGCGTGGGGGATTGACCGCGCATGGTCACAACCCCTGCCTTATCCGGGCTTTGAGCCATGACCGTGCTGGTCACCAGAGCGGCCGCAACAGTTCCCAGCCAGCGCTTCCAGGTCTTCTTCATCGATGGCTCCAGCTTCCTGCTGTGTCTTGCAAGCGAGGGCTGCATGCAGCTCTCGCCCGTGTTCCCGAGTCCAACGACTGTTCGCACTTGCGACAGTTCCGTCGGTGGGGGCACTCTCTCGTGGTCCGTTCCAATCGGCACAGGCTGCCGAACTGGGTGGACTTGGCAAATCAGTCAAGCTAGACCGATTCTGCCGCTAGAGACAGTTACTCTGACTTTTCGGCCTCTGCCGACTGGAAAGTTGAACGGAAATGCCGTTTGGAGAGACTTTGACGGTTCTCCGGGTTATCCGACCGATGGGACTACTCCCGTATTTGTGATGTAACCTGTTATGGAGTAAAAGGTAACATCGAGTTCGTTATGTTTTAGCAATCTTCCCCGCTTGTCGGGAATAACTGCCGAAGCCGAGACTCTTCACTAATGCAATGACCACAGCTGAGAGCATGCGTCTCTCGTGAGCTGGAAATACTGGTCGAACCCGCCCGCAGTCGACGCGGGCTTGAAGAGGAAGATTGTGATGAAGAAGTACATCGGACTGCTGTCTTTGGCCCTGTTGGTGGGCTGCGAGCCTACGACTGAACCAGTTGTCACCCCGAGCTCGAGCGGTCCTCCGGCTGGCATGGTCCACGAGTCCAGTGCTCCTGCAGGTGCAACAGCACCGGTAACTGACGGAGCCACTCCTCCCGCGGATGCCGGTACTCCGGCCCCGGAAGCTGGCAGCGGAACGCCCGACGCCACAGCTCCCGCACCGGAAGCTACTCCTGGCGCTCCAGCGACATCCGATCCCCCGGCAGCACCTCCAGTCACCCCGTAGTCCGATTTGCCGTCGCACGACGGTCAAAATCGACTTCTGGTGTCTTTGCCGAGTGATGACACAGCCCCTCGTCCCATAGGGCCGAGGGGTTTTTTGTTTTCGGGACATCGAAGATACTTAGGAAGAACTCCCTCAGTTCCCGGACCTCATCTGAGTCTTCCATGTCGTTCAGCTCTCTGCCGCTCAGTTACTGCACGAACGTGCATCCCGGCACGTCCGTGGCCGAAGTCGTCCAGGGGCTCCGCAGCTATACCTCAGAAATCCAGCAGAACATCGGGCGGCCACTTGCCGCCGGGCTCTGGCTGTCCCAGCCAGTCGTTCGTGAACTCGCCACCGATCCGTCCCAGTTGGAACTGCTGCGCGAGACGCTGGCGAGTGCCAACCTGGTGACCTATACACTCAACGCCTTCCCGTATGGCGACTTCCACTCCGAACGAGTGAAGGAGCAGGTCTACCTGCCCGACTGGTCCGCTCCGACTCGCCTTCAATATACAGTCGACTGCGCCCGCATCCTGGCCGAGTTGCTTCCGGAAGGCGTCGAGGGGAGCCTCTCGACCGTCCCGCTCGGGTTTAAATCGTTGTGTACCGCCCCCGACTTCCAGTCAGCGTGCATTCGCCAAATTATCCAGTTCTCCAAAGTCATGGACGAACTCCACGATGACACAGGTCAGGTCATTCGGTTAGCGATTGAGCCGGAGCCGCTCTGCGTTCTGGAGACGACCCCCGAGACGATCGCGTTCTTTGCAAAACTCCGCGAGGCCGCCGATGGCTCCGGACACCGAGCGGCTGTCGACCGTCACATCGGCGTCTGCTACGACGTGTGCCACCAGTCGGTCGAGTTCGAGGATGTGGCAGCGTCGATCCGAGAACTCGGGGACGCGGACATCCGGATCAACAAGGTCCACATCACCTGTGCCATCGAAGTCCGGGATCCGACCCCGGCTTCCTTCGCCGAACTCGCTCGATTTGTCGAGCCGCGCTATTTGCATCAGACCTTCGCCCGCTCGTCGTCGGGCCAGGTCGTGAACTTTCTCGACCTCAACCGCTCTCTGTGCGA
>JANOKO010000878.1:0-7706 GCA_031419335.1 Planctomycetota bacterium | reverse complement strand
CTAGGCCACCGAACACGAAAGAGAAGCACAGAATCGAAATGAACTTGCACATGGAATTTCTCGAGAGGACCCACACAGAATCCTCTGAGCCTATGTCGAATTGAGTCCTTTGTCGGACACATTGATGTGATTTCACCACATTCTGCGTAATTCCAACCGTCCACGCTAAGCCTGTTGACCTCTAGCGACTCTGCATGAGTTCCGGAATGCAACACGCCCTCAGAATTGCAAGAACCGTTACGACCATCGTCCATGGATTTCGCGGAGCAACACGACTGGCAGCGTGACACGCCAGCCCTGATGTATTGCCCGGCGAAGGCCGTGGCATGGGCATCCTGCCCATGTGGCAAATCCAAGGAAACACGGACTGGAAGACCGAGCTACCGACTCTTCCAACGGACAAGTCAGCCATTCATGAGATCTCGCTGACCGCACACACCCGTGACTCTGGGGCGATATCCAACGGTAGACTGGGGATGGTTGCAGGCATAGGATGGGTGAACCTGCTGGAGGCGGGATGGACCAGTGGGCATGTCTTCTGGGAGTCTGGCTCCGTCCCGCGCCGCCCACCCGTCGCCGCTGACTGTTCGAATTCCAACGTTTGCACCTCATGGCCAGTTCCGACTACTACCAGGTTCTCGGTGTTTCGCGGTCTGCGACGCACGATGAAATCCGCAAGGCCTACAAGAAACTGGCCCGCGAAAACCATCCCGATACGAAGCCGGGGGACAAGGCTGCCGCCGAGCGATTCAAGCAGGCAAGCGAAGCCAATGAAGTTCTGGGAGACGAGGAAAAACGCAAGCAATACGACCAGTATGGAGAGGCCTACAAATATGCCCGCCAGGGGGGCGGTCCCGGTCGTGGACCGGTGGACATGGAGTCAGTCTTTGGCCAAGGAGGCGTGGATCTGGGGGACATCTTTGGCGGGATGTTCGGGGGGCGGGGAGGAGGTCGGCGACGCAGTCACGCCGCCAGGGGAGAGGATATCCAATCCACCATCCTGATCCCGTTTCAGATGGCTGCCACCGGGGGGAACTACGATGTCTCGATCCAACAAGGCAACTCCGTAGAAACGCTCAGTGTGAAGGTTCCCGCCGGAGTTCAGTGGGGGGACACAATCCGTTTGGGGAAGCAGGGATCTCCCGGATCGGACGGCGGTCCGGCTGGTGATGTGCTGATTACAGTGCAGATTGCTCCTCATCCCTACTTTCGCCGTGAAGGTCACGATGTGATGCTCGAGTGCTCGCTGAGTGTGACAGAGGCCCTGCTCGGCACACGCATTGATGTCCCCACGCTGACCGAGGGCTTGGTGACACTCACGATTCCAGCGGGAACATCATCTGGAGCCAAGTTGCGATTGCGAGGCAAGGGGTTCCCGAATCGCAAGACGGGGACGCCGGGCGATCAGTACGTGATCGCGAAAATCACGGTCCCGAAGAAGGTTGACGACGAGACGCGCGCGTTGCTAGAGACGTTGGCGACGAAGCTTCCATCAGTCGATCGAAGCGAATGGAAGTAGATCCGGGAGTGCGAGGCCGCGGTGCGGTGTGTCGCGGTCAAATCTGGAATACGGAACACAACTCATGTGACTGCGTGCCGTTACGAACATTATCCAATTGTCGAAAACCGTAGGAATGCGATTTGCCTCGGCATTTTGAAATCTCATCTTGACCCTTTTTTCGATAATCTCGTATTTTCCCGCTCACTTGCTTGGGGTTCTCACCCTTGCAGGACTCACCTCTGATGCACCTCTCTGCGTGCCTCTCTGTCTCTCCCCTTGAGATCCGTCCTGGATTTCAAGACTCCCAACTCCCCTTCGATTCCGTTCACGATCTGTGGCGGCCCCCTGGACGAGTTGGTCCCCTCCCCTCTTCCATATCCTCGTTCTCTCTCGGAAGGTCCTGTCATGAAGCGGATCGCAACTGTCGCTGTTGGTGTGTTTCTCCTGGTCTCTGGTTCCGGCTGCTGCTGCCTGGGCCCCTTGTTTGGCATGCCCTTCGGGGGCGGCTACGGTGGTGGATGCCAGCCGTGCGGTGGAGGGGCGTATGGGGCTGGTTATCAAGCCAGCCCGTGCGGTCCGGGTGGCTGCGGCGGGGCCTATGCTCCGAACGGCATGGCTCCGAATGCCTACTACCCGGGTGCAGCGATGCAAGCGAGCGTGCCTTATCAGTACCAGACGACGGCATTGAACCCGATGCCGATCTGGTAAGGGGAGTCGCGTTCTGGCGCGGGCGGGGAGATGCTCCCCGCGACATGGGAGGAATGTTCGGATGCTCGAATGTCCGGGACTCCCCTGCGTTCCGGTTTCTCCGTGAGCGGCCTTTCGGTAGACTGAAGGCAGACCCGTGGGACGACAGAGATGTCTCGCGCTCCTGCCGGGTCGAGTGAGAATCCGCACGGGCGGTGGATCCCGAGAGGAGTGGGGCATGTTGGTTCGTTCTGTTTTGATGGCCGTTCTGACCATGGGGCTCTTGGCACACGGGGGGTTGATCTGGGCGGAGGATGCTGCGCCGGATGTCATGCTCGAGTGGAAGGGACTCGTGAAGGACTTGGCCACCTTCAAAGAGACCATGAAAAGCATAAAACTTCGCTATTCCAAAGCCACAGCTGCGGAGAAGTCGAAACTAGCCAAAGAAGCCAACAGTCTGAATACGACCTTTCAGACGAAGACTTATCCCCGCATGAAGGTGTTGGCGGCTCAGGTCTACAAAAAAAATCCCGAGGATACCGTGGCAGCCGAGGTGCTGCTCCTGTCGCTGTATGCCAGGAATCAGTTTAGCGAAATCGTGAAGGTCGCCGCTGGAGTGCTGAAAAAAGATCCCAAGGCCGAACTGGCCTCCAACTACAGTGGGATCGCAAAGTTTGCGATGCATGATTTCGAGGGAGCGATTCAGACACTCAAAGCCGCCGAAGCCGAGGGGGTGCTGACACCAGAGTTGGGGGGGCAATACCTCGATCTGGCGGAACAGTACATCGAGTTTTGGAAAGCCGAGCAGGCCATCCGAGCCAAGGAAGATGCCGCGACGGGTGACGACCAGTTGCCCATTGTGAAGTTCACCACCAGCAAGGGGGACATCGAACTGCTGATGTTCGAGAATGAGGCCCCGAACACGGTGGCCAACTTCATCAGCTTGGTAGAAAAGAAATACTACGATGGCATCAAGTTCCATCGAGTGGAACCGATCTTCATGGTGCAAGGGGGCTGCCCCGATAGCAAGAAGAGCGTCTCCCGGGCCGGGACGGGCGGTCCCGGTTACAACATTCCGTGCGAGTGCTATGAGCCGCATGCCCGTCGACACTTCGCTGGGAGTTTGAGCATGGCGCACGCCGGGAAGGACACGGGGGGATCGCAATTCTTTCTCACCCACTTGCCGACCAACCACCTGAATCCGGAACCCGGCAAGACGCAGGGGGTCCATACCGTGTTTGGGCGAGCGATCAAGGGGTTGGATGTGATCCAGTCCCTGGAAGTCGGCGATGAGATACTCTCTGCCGTCGTGCTGCGGAAGCGAAATCACGAGTATGTCCCGAAGACCCTGCCAGCCACCAAGTAGGCCCCAGTTCCAGGGAAGATTGAACGAATAGAGCCGCGCGGATGGGAATCCGCGTGGCTCTTTCCGCGTGTCTCATGGACGTGCAGGAGACTCGATGATGAGGCCGCCTTACGGGATTCGCAGCCCGATCTCCACGATCGTCTTTCTCGGCCTCGCGTTCCTTGCTGGCTGCTACGCGGTGCTGTTCCCCACCACATCATCGCTCGCAGGAGAATTGCCGCAGGTCCGCGTTCGCTATCGAGTCCTCGGAGTGGCCGAACCACTGGCGACGCCACCGCCGATCAGCGAGAAAACCCTTGAGGGGCGGATACTCATCCAGGCGGTCGACGGCGGGCTACTTCTCGAAGATCGACAAGGCGTGCTGTGGCCCATCACCGCGAGCCAGGCTCCGGTCGTGGAGCCCCTCGAAACCCCGTTCAGCCCCATGAACGCTGACGAACTGACAGTCGCCCTGAAGTCGGAATTCGGCGATGGGTTCATCGTCTTCCGCACTTCGCACTACTTGATTTGTACCAATGCGGGTCCTGCTTACGGTGCCTGGTGCGGGCAATTGTTTGAAAGGCTGCATACCGGGTTTCAGAAGTTCTGGAAGGACCGCCTGCCCGGTTTGGAGGCACCCGAACAACCACTCGTGGCGATCGCGTTTGCGACTCAGAAAGAATTTCAAGCCTTCCAAGTCACCGATGCCGGGGGGCAAGTGGCAGCCGCGCAAGGGTACTACTCTGCGCGGACCAATCGGATGGTGTTGTTTGACTCCCTGGGTGATGCAGTGAGTGGTCAGTCCCGCGATTTCGCTCAGATCCAGAAACAAGCGCTACTCCATCCCACGGCGATCGCCACCGTGATACATGAAGCGGTCCATCAACTCTCGTACAACATCGGATTGCAAACGCGATACGCCGATAATCCGGCCTGGTTCTCAGAGGGGATGGCCATGTACTTCGAGACGCCCGATCTCGAAGCCCGTTCGGGGTGGCGCACCATTGGCCAGTTCAATCCCGTGCGGTTGGATCGCTATCGGACACTCGCCCTGCGACAGCCTCCCGAGATCCGGTCGCTGATCTCGACCGATGACCGGTTCCGTGATCCCCAGACTGCGATCGACGCTTACGCCGAAGCGTGGGCCTTGCACTTCTTTCTGATCCGGACACATAAGGAACAGTACAACAGGTACATCCAGGCGCTGGGAGTCAAACCTCAACTCCAATGGGACACACCCGAACAGCGGGTCGCCGCCTTCGAGTCGGCATTTGGTTCGCTAGAAACTCTCCAAACAGAGCAGGCGAAGTTTATGGTCCGACAGCGAGGCGGACGGTAGTGAGTTTTGTGGAGACTCGGTCACCACGAGGAGCTGCGTCCCGCTGGCCCACCGGTCTATTTCAGGACAGGCTGGAGACCGACTCTAGGGCGAATTCGACGGACTTGACCTCTGGGGAGATTCCACGAACTGCGAGCGATAAGACGCCGGAATCTCGATGGCCCGCAGCGTGCCATTGGCATGGCAGATGCAGCACGCGGTCTTCAATCGACCGTGTGCCAACCGGGTCATGTCTCGCCAGAATTCGACGGTAAACGTCAATGACTTATATCCGATTCGTTCGACATCGATCCGGATCTCGACCTGGTCTTCGTAGCGGGCCGGGGCATCGAAGTGGCACGACGCACTGACTCGTGGCCAGCCGATGTATGTCCCATCGACTTGCTGCTCCATAATCCGCAGACCCAGCGAGCGGAAGTAATCGTGCTCAGCCTCTTCCATCCAGCGATAGAAGTTGGAGAAGTGAACAATCCCCGCCATATCGGTTTCTGAGAAGGTCACTTGGCGGTGGACCATGAATGTTGACATCGGCAACTCCAGCGGAGGGTCGACAGCTACTGTGGCTGCATGATGACCGGAGCGGCGGGGACGCCGACGCGGAGTACGCCACCCAGGCCGGACACGATCGCCAGGATCGCGATCAGCACACCGAGCCACTTGCGGGCATTCTCCCGCAGTGGTGCGAACTTCGCAGAACGTCCTGAAAGCACCGAAGCCAGAAAAAAAGCCCCGAATGCCAGCAGCATCTTCGTGCCGACCAAAGCATGGTACAGCGGCTGGTTTTTGTGTTGCGGCATGCCCATTGCAAAGTTGTAGAATCCGCTTACGAGCAACACCAGAATACCCCCTGCGACAATCTTGCTCCACCTCACTCGCAGCCTTTCCTTGAGAGCCAGATGTTGGTCTTCGGGCAACTCCGCAGCTGCGGGCATCAGTACGAAGCGTGTAAAGATGGCTCCCCCCATCAGCACAATGGCTGCCCCGACATGGGCCCAGCGGGCGAGAAGATCGAGGATGAACATCGGGGAATCCTAAAACCAGTGGAGAGGGCGTCGCGGGACACAAAGAAGTTTACGCGGAGAGGCAGGGATTCACCACGCCGGGGCGGAGCCAAGCACGGCAACGCACTTTGTGAAGTTGGGCAACTCTTTTTTGATTGAAAATTGATGACTGACGGCTGAAAACCAACGTACTGTGAAACCGGGCGTTGCCGTGGGCTCCATTCGGCTCGCCTGTCTCATGGATCACCGTGCATGTTATCATGCGTGCGTGGCGCAGGCCGACATGATCGATCCCCGCCGGTAGGGAGCATTCGCATCTCCCACTCTCATTCCACAAGCCACCCACATGCTGAAACGCCTCACGATCAATCGCATCGACCCGATCTCTGCCGGAAAGGTCTTCGGGGTGATCAATCTCGTCATCGGCATCCTGTACGGACTGTCGGTGGGGATGTTTTTGACGTATGAAAATGGATTGGGACCATCGAATGGGATGGGACCGTGGTTTGGGATGATCATGGGGGTGATCGCACTGTGTGTAGCGCCGATTGCTTTTGGTGTCTTGGGTTTTGTTTCCGGATTACTGATGTCTGTCATCCATAACTCCGCCGTGAGATACATGGGTGGACTGATACTCGAGGTCATAGACGACTGCGAAGATGATGACGAATGACGCGCGGGGTGAGGTGTCGGCGGGCCTCTCATATGACAAGGAACACAGCATGCAACTCGGACTCATCAACTCGGCCTGGGCACAAGCCGGTCGCGGCACGGCGTGGGGGATTTCCAAGACGAAGGAGATCGGGTTCGACTCGATCGACATTTTCGCCGATCCGCTCGACATCGACATCCGCGAGCGACAACTGATCCGCACCGAGTGCGCGCGACACGGGTTACCGATCATCTCGCTCTGCTGCGTGGCAACGGGGTTGGTGGACTTCAACCCGAGCGTGCAGCGGTTTCATCTGGAGCGGTGCGAGGCGTACCTCGACATGGTGTACGAGTTCGGCGGGCAAAATCTGCTCCTGGTCCTCGGGGAGTACATCTGGAACCAGGAGGTCATCCCGCCGGCTGAGCAGTGGCGGACCGCTGTCGAGAACTGCCGGCGGCTGGCCGATCATGCAGAGTCACTCGGGTTGCAGATCGCGTTGGAACTGGAGCCGTTCCCACTGTCGCTGCTGAATGATGTCGACTCAATGGACCGGTTCATTCGCGATGTGGGGCATCCAGCCTTGGGGGCGAACATTGACATCTCGCATCTGGCTCTGGCGAAGGTGGCCCCGGAGGAGTTGCAGCGGCTGCGGGGGAAGTCGTTTCACGTCCACATCTCCGACTGTGATGGGAAGAGGCACGGCGACTTGCCCCCGGGTCGAGGTGTGGTGCAGTTCGAGCCGTACCTGGAGCAGATCCGCGACCTGGGAATTCCGGGGGCGATGTCGATTGAACTCGAATACAGCCCCGAGCCGGACCAGATCGAAGCCTGGGTCCGCGAGGCGTATGAGTCGACCGCAGCCTTGATGCGAAAGTGTGGGCTGCGGGATTGAGCGAGCCGCCTCCCAGTGAGTCACCGACTCCGAGCCTCCCCGTCGTCACGTTCGCCAGTACGTGGGTGAGGCGGCATAGGCTGGTCGTTGTTGTGGGAGTGTTGACACTCGCGTCACTGCTATTACTGATGACACCGTCGATCCCGTTGGGAGTGCGGGGGGAATGGACTTGGGCGAGGCGGTCCTGGACTGAGATCGACCCGCTGGCATGCTTCTGGAGTCTGCTGCTCTGTGCCGGATATTGGTGGGGAGCGGTCCGGTGGGGAGAATCCCGTAGCCTGGACCCCCA
>JANOKO010000877.1:0-1162 GCA_031419335.1 Planctomycetota bacterium | reverse complement strand
TTCGACGCTCTCGATCCCGAGGTACTTCTCCACAACGTACCCATCCACCTTGGGAGTCGTCGTCAAGAGAATCTTTTTTGCCAGTTCTTGAGTCTGTGCAATCCGTTCATCGTTTGTCTTGATGCAACTTGGGCAAAAGTATGTGCTGCTTCCGAGGTCTGCGTTTAGCGAAGCCATGAAGCCCTGCTTCGCACCACATCCGGTACAGATCAACGCCATTCTGAAACTCCTCTTGGTTGCGTCTGTCGTTCAACAGACATTCGATCACTGAAATGTGGTCACACATTACCTCAGTCGAGCGTGGGCTTGTCAATTCAAGGCCCCCACCCCGGCTTTCCGCTTGGCTGGCAGGCTGGCCGTAGCCCGGTCAGAACCACACAAGTTACTGTGGTCATTCAGTCGAGGTTTTCATGCTTTTCCGGAAGCCGCATCACAAGGGGAATCGTTGCCATACTCAACACACAAGAACCTAACTCAATACCTGTGGTGAAAATACGTCACAGTATCGTTTCCAAGGCTCCTGGTCACCTGCGAGAAGGCAACGACTTCCACGGAAAACGCCACAAGCCTCCGGCAACCTGCCGGAGGCTTGTTTCATTTCGGTCGATTGAATCACCTCGCTCGACGGCAAATTCCTACCAGAGATACACACGCACCGAGAGCATGATCTGGTGCGTCAGCAGATCGGCGGTATAGTTGCCTGACGCCCCACCGTCGAGTGGCACGTTGACTTGTCCGGCGTCCAGAAACCGATAGCCAAAGTCGACTTCGATATCATCCGTCGCAGCCAGAATAAGTCCCGTGCCCAGCTGATAGGCAAAGTCCGTATCACTCTTCTGCCCACTCACCACGGTATCAGTCACATTGAGGTGCGTACCAGCAGCCCCAATTCCTCCGCCGCCGTACAGCCACAGACTGTCATTCAATGGGACATCCACCCAGAGATTGGAAAGTACCGACCAGTTGTCGGTCGATTTCACTTGATAGAAGAATGTGATTGGTCCGGGGGGACCCGGAAAACTGTTGGTGACGTGATCCGAATCCAGGAACCACATCCCTTCTACTTCCCCGCGCACCCGGAAGTAATCCGTGGTCTTGGCGAGACCGATCGCTGCACCGAATCCCAGCAACTGGTCGTGACCATCCCCCGTGTTGGGGTGTG
>JANOKO010000876.1:0-1835 GCA_031419335.1 Planctomycetota bacterium | reverse complement strand
ATGGAACCTGAACGTGTCCGGAATCCCAGCCGCTTCCCGGATCGGATACCAAATGCAGCGGTCGAAGTTTGAACCCCGCAGGTAGCCGCCCCGAGTGTCGGGGAACACGATCGGAACTTGATCCGGCTCGAAGCCTTCCTCTTTCGCCTTCCTCAGTCGGCTCCGCAGGGCTTCCACGGCCTCGCGCCCCAATGACACGACACGCTTCCCCGCCGATGATTTCGGTTCCTTCAGCGTCAGCCCGTTCAACTCCTGCAACGTCCGACGAACAACAAGGACGCCTTCGGAGAGATTGACCGCAGACCAGTCGAGAGCGAACATTTCACCCTTCCTCAGACCGCTCATCGCCGCCAGCACGATCAGATCCCCGAGACGATGACTCTGGCACGCTGCAATCAACCGCTGACACTGATCGATCTCCAGTGGGACGACTTCCTTCCGGACCACCTTGGGTTTGTCGAGAGCAGCGCAGGGGTTGAACGGAATCAACCGCAGCTTGACCGCCTTGTTCAGGGCAGCCCGTAGCACCTTGATGGAACGATGCCGCATGTAGGCGGAGAAGCCCTTGCGACTCAGTTTCGCCTGCCATGTCACCAACGTCTCGCCATCCAGGGATGTCAGCTTCTCCGCCCCGATGAACGGGGTCACGTACAGCCGCAGAGCGATCTCATATTCCTGATGCGTCTTCCCCGCCTTGTTGACCAGCACGTCATCTTCGAGCCAGCGTTGCAGGTAGGCACCCAGTGTGTCCTTGCCCAAGATGCTCTTCTTGCTCGTCTTGGCTTGCAGCCGGAGTGCCTCCAGCTTGCTGACGACTTCCGCCTGAGTGATCCCGTACACAACCTTCCGCTGTCGATTCCCTTCCGCGTCCTTGCCGAGACTCAACCGCCCTACCCATCGGCCATCCTCACGCTGATGAATGCTGCCCTCACCGGTCGCTCGTTTGTTCGCCATTGCGGAACCTCCCACCGAAGCCATCCACCGAGAAGAAAGAACTGCGGGAAGCCGGTCGGTGGGACCGGTTTTCGGCTCGGGTAATTACTCCGCACCTATCCCGCAGAACCAGTATCGACCGCCCGTGGTCACGATGTCCAGCCCGGTCACGGATCGCCGAATCGTTCACATGCGAGGTAAAGGGAGTTCAACCTTTCGGTAGTAGTGGATGCGGTTCGGAATCATTGTTCGAAAAGAGTACCTCAAGGGGTCCACCCCTTTGCCCCACAGTCTGGGGAAAGAGTGGCGGAATCCGGCCTCTTGGCTTCGCGTTGGCGGGCTTCAGAGCGAGAGGGACGATGCTTATCACCTGCCCAAAACGGGTCGGTCAGTTCCACTGTGCAGCCTGTCGAACATCAACAGGCAGACGCAGGACGGCCACTGCCCGCGCCCAGATTCTCGGCAAATCCTTCAGGCTGGCATCGTCCCCGACAGCGAGCATACACCATTCCGCAGCATCGGCTTGGCTCACATCTTCGAGGATCGTAGCTGCGATCGTCAGCGCCGTCCACAGCCTCTGGGGCATGGGGTCGGTCGTGAGGGACTTCCATAACTGATCGGGCGTCATGCTGGTTGTCTCCTCGCTGTGCGGTCTGAATTTCGTCGGCTGCGTGCAAACAAAACTCTCCATGACCGGAGCGTCCCTGTGTGTGGTATCTTGGCAAAACACCCCCCGGAGAACCTATCGACTTTCGCCACCTTGAGCGGATTGCTCGGCTCGCTCGGCTTCACGCCGCGCCTTGAGCCGCGCCACGATCGTAGCAGCACTCACCGGCTCGCTGTTCGGGGGCTGGGTCGCGACGTTGTTCTGGATCGCCACAGTAGGCGAGCCGTCAGCCTTA
>JANOKO010000875.1:0-2299 GCA_031419335.1 Planctomycetota bacterium | reverse complement strand
CCCGCATTCTGGGTAGCCGCCGACTCAGGGATCGTGATCAGTGCGGGAATCCCAGCTTGTGGGGGGAACCGTTTTAAGGCACCAGCTTCGAGTGCGGGGGATCTCGTCGCGGCACTGCCCACAGTTCTCGCACGTCCCTCGGGAGCTGTAGCCTCTGCGGCTTCCATGACTTCCAACGAGTCCACGCCAGGAAGCGGTTCTGTCTGCTCAGGAGCCTCCGTCGGCTCCGGCCCTGCTTGTTCGGCAAGGGCAACGCCCGGCATGAGGCGCGGAGTCGACTCTTCCTCGGACGCATCCCCAGCGGCGAAGGCGGGATCGGCGAGCGCCAGTCGCTGGTCGTTCTCCGGGTCCGTAGAGGAGCCCGTGGAATTCGATGCGACTGGCTTGGGGATCGGCTGTCCCCCGAGCCCCACGCGCTCGACAGACTCCCCCTCCAGAGCCGTGAATTGCGTGGCGTCCGCCGCCTCAATGGGTTGGAGTTCTGCGTTCGCCTTCCAGACGGCAAAGCAGCCAGCTGAGATCACGCCGGAGAGAGCCAGCAACTTCAAGAGTACAGTCGGCATGGGAGTCCTTTCCCTGACAATCCTCGCGAGTATCCACCCGCTCGATGGTCACAGTCATCCTGGCGGCAGCCGTGACGAATTCCGAACATCCGGGTCGGAAAGCGCCTTCACCGGCAACTTTTGCCGCACGACGGACGAGTTCTTAGCAGTTCTTGCCAATTGGGAAAAGAGGAGTTTGGGAGTCTCTGACGAAGCCGAGTCGAGAGAGGAGGGGGTCGCTAGTGCCCCGTCAAGTCTAGATTTTGGGGTACTCCACCCTCGGGAGGGCGAGGCTCCTGCCGAGCCGCAACTGCGAGTTGACGTGTCCCCTGGCTCGCGGCTCAGCAGGAGCTTCGCCCTCCCGGGCGGGCCTGGCTCAACCCCAAATCCTAGCGTTGACAAGGCACTAGCTCTCCGCCAACAAACAGTACCCAGTCATCATGTTTCGCTGTCAGTGATGGCGTGGTGAGCGAGATGCCGCTCACTCATGCAGGGTGCCCACCATTTTCGTCGCTCAAGTCTCCGTCAACTCCAGATCATCGTACAGCGCTGTCAGCAGGTCGCGAAATCGGCGATTGTGTGGCACTTCACCGGGATAACCGTTGGCCACGACGGCCACGGCGAGTCGGTGATCGGGGTCTGCAAATCCAATACACGACTGTGACCCGCCATGCCCAAATGTCTCTGGTGAAGCGCGTCGTCCAAAGCCATACGGGATCGTGTTCGCCCCATACTGATTCGAGTTGATGATCAGCCCTAGTCCGAAATCGACCGTATGCTGAAAGGTCTGATCGAACTGTCCCTTTCGCTGCCGCGAAGTCATGAGTCGTACCGACTCCTTCGAGAGCAGCGTTTGTCCCTGCCAAGTCCCTCCACTCAGCAGCATCTCGTAAAACCTCGCCAACTCGCGAATCGGTCCACGACAACTACTGCCGGGAGCAGGTGACGTGACAGACTCACGGAGGTGACTGTGATTCATCGTCAACTCGCCCGCATTTGCGAGATGAATACGTCCGAGTCGCGGGGCCAGCTCGTCATAGCGCGACTCGGGAATCGCCAGCCAGGTCTGATGCATACCCAGGGGTTCGAGCAGTTCGCTTCGCAGCACTTGATCGACCGGTCGACCCCGTACCCTCTGAATCATCTCACCCAATATGAACCAACTGCGCTGCGGATCGTACGCAGACACTGCACCAGCGACCGCGCCCGCCTTCAGCGGACTGGCACAGATGCGGGAGATGATCTCGCTCCAAGGAGTACTCGGCCACCCCAAGGCCACCGCATCGATCCCGGCGGTATGGGTCAGAAGCTGTCGGATCGTCACTCGCGCTTTGCCAGCTTGGCCGAACTCGGGGATCAATTCACAGACAGGCTGGTCCAATCCGAGGTGCCCGTCCTCCACCATTCGCAGTGTGACGCATGCAGTCAGGGGCTTCCCCGCGCTGAGCCACGGCAGTATGTGATCACTCGTCAGGGCTTCACCCGGCAAGTTCTCGCCCACCGCCAAATCGAACACGGGTTGCAGTTCGCGCGAGACATACAGCTGGACGCCCAGATGGAGCTTCTGAGCGAGCCCGTTCTGGATGACAGTCAGAGTTTGCGGAAGCTGGTCCCACGTACCGATCACTCGGGAGTTCTCCACTGTTCCTCAAATAGTGTTCCCCGACTGGCAGAGATCCCGGGCCAGTCAGGACCGGTCTTCCAGCGACCCTGGTTCCGGTCCACGTTTTCACCAGCGGCAAACAGGTTTTGATCCG
>JANOKO010000874.1:0-5010 GCA_031419335.1 Planctomycetota bacterium | reverse complement strand
CAGGTACCAAGCGTTCTCCGACTCGCCGTCACGGGGGACATGCGTTCGCCAAGCGTCCGAAGGATTGGAGCTACCGCATGCCCAAGAAGATGCTGCGAGCTGCGACGCGAATGGCATTGCTCAGCAAGTTCCAGGATGGAGAAGCAGTGGTTCTCAGCGAGTTGAAGTTGCCTGTTGAGAAGACAAAAGTGGTGGCCGGAGTTCTGAAGGCCATCGGAGTGGCGGGGCAGAGTGTTCTCTTGGCGATTCATGAGCATGATCCTGTGGTCTGGAAGTGCTCGCGGAACATTGAGTCACTTCGTGTTTCGCCGGGCGCCAATCTGAATGCCTACGACCTGTTGCATCAAAAGCGTCTCGTGATCACACGAGATGCGATGGATGCGATTCGAGCTCATGGCAAGGTCGTCGAGGCAGGAGTCTGAACATGGCCGATCAAATCGTACAACAGGTCGATCATCCGATCGAACACAAACGTGGGATTCAACTGGAGCCCTACCAGGTCATTCTGCGGCCACTGGTTACTGAAAAAGGGACGCACCTCTCGGAGCGTCACCATCAGTACCAGTTCCAGGTGAGTCTGATGGCCAACAAGAGCGACATCCGTAAGGCCGTCGAAGTGCTCTGGAACGTTCGTGTTCTGGATGTGCGAACGCAAATGTACAAGGGCAAGCCGCGTCGATTCAAGATGCGGATGGGCCGGACTGGGGACTGGAAGAAGGCAATCGTCAAGCTGCATGCAGAAGACCATATTGCGTTCTTCTAGGTTCGCAAGAATCTTTCGTTCACAGGATCTGCTCGAGCGAGTTCAGGTGCATCATGGGTATCCGAGTCTACAAACCGACTTCCGCTGGCCGACGCAATGCGTCGGTAAGTGACTTCGCGGACATCACGGATCGAAAGAAGAAGCGTGAGAAGTCTCTCTCGATTCGCCTGCCTCGACATGGCGGTCGCAACTTCCAAGGCAAGATTACCGCACGCCATCGAGGCGGGGGTCACAAGCGTCTCTATCGGATCATCGATTTCGCCCGCAAGAAGGACGGAATCGTGGGCGAAGTGGCGTTCATCGAGTATGACCCGAATCGCACCTGCCGTATTGCACTGATTCAGTATGCGGACGGTGAGAAACGATACATTCTCGCCCCTTTGAACCTCAAGGCGGGCGACAAGATTCAGAGTGGTCCTGGTTCCGAGCCGAAACTCGGCAACTGCCTACCACTCAGCGAGATTCCTCAGGGAACTCTGATTCTCAAAGTTGAATTGCAGCCTGGTCGCGGTGGTCAGCTGTGTCGGGCGGCGGGAACGTATGCCACATTGAATGCTCGTGAAGGGCAATGGGCACAGATCACGCTGCCTTCGGGCGAAGTCCGCCGTGTGTCCAGTTTCTGTCGGGCTACGATTGGCCAGATTGGGAACCTGGATCACATGAATGTGGTCATCGGAAAAGCTGGCCGAGCACGGTGGATGGGGATTCGTCCCTATGTCCGTGGTTCAGCCATGAACCCGGTGGACCATGCGATGGGTGGTGGTGAAGGTCGCCGGTCAGGCGGTCGTCATCCCTGTAGTGCGAATGGTCGTCCGTCGAAGGGTGGAAACACGCGTAAGCGTCGGAAGCCATCGAGCCGGGCGATTATCCGTCGGCGGTGGAGCCGTCGCAACGGTCAGAAAAAGGTCTGAGTTCCGGGTTTGGTTTTGGAGTGAGCAATGGGACGTTCCCTGAAAAAGGGCCCGTTTATCGATCCCAAGGTCATGAAGAAGATTCAGACCCAGGATGCAGCGGGCCGCAAGGATCCGATCAAGACATGGGCACGACGTTCAACGATCTCTCCGGATTTCGTAGGGCACACATTCTTGGTTCACAATGGTCGTCAACACACTCAGGTGTATGTGACGGAAGAGATGGTCGGGCACAAGCTCGGTGAATTCTCGCCGACGAGAACCTTCCGGGGTCATGGGGCCCGCGGCAAGAAGTAGCGCGGCAAGATATCACGCGGAAAGCGAGAGGGTGGAACAATGGTTCTGGTTCGTGCGTTATGTCGGCACGTGCGCATCTCCTGTCGAAAGGTGCGTCCGTTTGCGGACCTCGTTCGTGGGAAGACTGTGCAGGAAGGGCTCGATACCCTACGGTATCTGCCTAACCGTGGCGCTCGGATGATTGAGGATGTGCTGAAGTCCGCAGCTGCGAATGCAGAAGACCGGGGAGCTCGCAATGTCGAGTCTCTCGTGATTGCAGAATGCACCGTGGACGGCGGTCCAATGTTCAAGCGTTTCCGTCCTCGTGGACGCGGCATGGTGTTCACCCTACGCAAGCGGTTTGCCCACATTCTCGTGGCCGTTGATGCACCGGAAGTCGCTGAGAAGGCACAGGATTAACACATGGGACAAAAGACACGACCGACTGGCTTCCGGGTGGGGATCACCGAGGACTGGCGCAGCAAGTGGTACGCTTCCAAGCGGGAGTTTGGCACTCTGCTCGTCGAGGACTTCAAGATTCGGAAGTTCGTCAGTGACGAGTATAAGTCAGCGTCGATCGCCAAGGTGGTGATTGAGCGGACACGCGATCAAGTGATCGTGAATCTGCATTCGGCTCGTCCGGGCATGATCATCGGTCGTAAGGGTGCCGAGATCGACCGAATGAAGGCTCGGCTGGAAGACCTCACGGGCCGCCGGACCGAAGTGAAGATCGTCGAAATCAACAATCCCTTTCGCTGCGCCTTCCTCGTGGCGGAAGACATTGCTCAGCAGTTGTCCAAGCGTGGCAGCTTTCGTCGGGCGATCAAGAAGACTCTGGACCAGGTGATGGAGTCCGGTGTCTACGGAGTGAAAGTACAATTGTCGGGGCGTCTGGGCGGTGCCGAGATGTCGCGATGTGAGAAGGCCAGTCGCGGGTCGATCCCGCTGTCCACTCTTCAGCGTCACATTGACTATGGTTTCACCATCGCCAAGACGACGATGGGGGTGATTGGCGTCAAGGTGTGGATCGATCTCGGGGACTACAACAGCGAGGAGGCCGACAATGGCCCTAATGCCCAAGCGGGTCAAGCACCGAAAGGTCCAAAGAGGTCGCATAAAAGGTAGTGCGACCCGTGGAAACACGGTTTCCTTTGGCGAGTTCGGCTTGCAAGCCATTCAGGGTGGTTACATCAACGCGACGACGATCGAAGCGTGCCGTGTGGCTGCCAATCAGTACATTCGCGGTGAAGGCCGCCTGTTCATCCGTATTTTCCCGTCGAAGCCGATGACGGCCCGACCGCTGGAAACCCGCATGGGTACCGGCAAAGGAGAACCGGATCACTGGGTGGCGGTGGTGAAGCCTGGTGCGATCTTGTTCGAGATCGCCGGGGCTTCGAAGGAATCGGCTCGTGATTGTTTCAATCGCGTGGCTCACAAACTGCCATTGGCTGTGCGACTTGTCGAGCGTCGACCGGGAGCTTAGTTCGGGCGAGGAGTGGTTGTTCTTGCGACTTCAGTTCGAAGTGCTGCGGGGATTTCGGAGTGGATGATGTCGAAGGCCAAGAAGTTGCCAACCAGTGAAATTCGGGAAATGAGCAGCGAGCAGCTGGGGGCTGAATTAGCAGCTTCCCAGAAAGAGCTGTTTCAATTGCGAATTCAGGCGTCGACTGAGAAGTTGGATGCACCGAGTAATATCCGCCGTCTACGTCGGCAGATTGCCCGGATCAAGACCATTGTTCATCAGCGTGATCTCATGGCGAAGCAGGCATAGGGCGGGGAATACAGATGCAGCGGCAATTGGTCGGAGTCGTGACACGGGATCAGAACAGCAAGACGCGGCGAGTCGAGGTCGCGCGTCTGTATCGCCATCCGAAGTATGGCAAGATCGTTCGCGCCCGGACGATCTGCTATGTTCATGACGAGAATGATGTCTCTCGCAAGGGAGATACCGTGGAAATCGTCGAATGTCGCCCGCGTTCACGGACGAAGCGGTGGGAGCTTGTTCGCGTGATTCAGACTGGAAATCGGGCTCCAGCGGTCTCCGAGACAGTCGAAGCCGCAGTTTAGTCGATCGACGACGAAAGAGTGACCTCATGATTCAGATGCAGACATTACTGGATGTGGCGGACAATACGGGTGCCAAGTTGGTCCGTACGATTCGCGTCCTGGGCCCGACTCACATTGGGTGGGGTAGCTTGGGCGATATTGTGGTGTGCAGCATACAACGGGCCATCCCGGGTGCCCCGGAAGCTGTACGACATGGCAAAGTAGTGAAGGGCGTGATCGTCCGCTGCCGCAAGGCCACTCGCCGCAAGGACGGTAGCTACGTCCGCTTCGACAGCAACGCGATTGTCTTGATTGATGCGGACAACAATCCACGCGGAACGCGGATCTTCGGGGCGGTGGCCCGCGAACTCCGCGAGAAGAAGTTTACGAAGATTCTGAGCCTGGCGAGTGAGGTCGTCTGACATGAAGATCAAGAAGGGCGACATGGTGGTGGTGATCTCCGGCGATGAAGCCGCGAAAGCACCTCATCGCGTAACACAGGTTTTGGAGGGCGGCTTAAAAGTCGTCGTCGAGAACGTGAACGTTGTGCAGCGACACGTGAAGCGGGGGCATCCCAAGAGTCCCCAAGGCGGTCGTCTGCGTTTCGAGAAGGCGATCTTTGCATCGAATGTCATGTTCTACTGCGAAACCTGCAAACAGCCCGTTCGCATTGGATTTCGGTTCAAAGCCGACGGAGCTAAGGAGCGGTTCTGCAAGAAGTGCAACAACTCGGCTGGACAGGTCAGCCCCGCACGCAGTTAGTTTCTCATGGGTTTGCTCCCGAGAGAAACAATGAAGTCATGGTCCCCGGTTGGTATCGGGGATCTCCCAGGAATTGAGTCATGCCTCCACGTCTTCTTGATCGCTATCGCAGCGAAATTGTTCCCAAACTCGCTACCGAGTTCGGAACCGCGAACCCTCACGCCCTGCCGCAGATCAAGAAGATTGTCGTCAGCATGGGGGTCGGCCGGGCCATTGGAGATCAGAAGATTCTCCAGGAGGTCTCCCAGCACC
>JANOKO010000873.1:0-3056 GCA_031419335.1 Planctomycetota bacterium | reverse complement strand
ATGAAACCCTCACCCCCGGCCCCTCTCCCAGAGGGAGAGGGGAGAAAGAGACCGGGCTGGAGAAGATCGACGCGAGGAAGAAGCGGGTCTATTTGTCGTACGCGTGGGGCGAAGAAGGGGACGATCGCGAAAAAGTCGCTTCACAGATCATCACGAAGCTCGACGAGTGGGGCTACGAAGCGGTCTACGACAAAAGAGCGATGCGGTCTGGCGACCGGATCTCGGAGTTCATGAAAGAGATTGCCCGAGGACACAAGATCGTCGTGATCGTCAGCGGGAAGTATCTGCGATCACGGTACTGCGTGAATGAATTGCACTCGATCTTTCAGCGAGAGCTGCGTGAGGGGCAGGAGTTTCTAGATCGAGTCGTGCCGGTTGTCCTCAATGATGCGAGTATCCATGACCCAGAAGATCGAGCGACCCATTCAGAGTTCTGGGGGCAGAAGAATAAGGCTCTGGAAGCCAAACAAGGAAACCTGGGGCCGAGTGACCGCGATCTTTGTCGAAAGTATGGAGACTGGAAAGTTGATATTGGCGAGATTCTGCATCTCATCAGCGACAAGCTCTCACCCCAGAACATTTCGGATCTGACGGAAGTGGACCTCGATAGGATTCAACAGATGCTGGAGCCGACATCGTAAGCGATTCAGCCCTGCGATTCTCATGTCGTTCGAGGTCTGCCAAGCGTATACCAATCATCAGCTTGGCGTTGCCAATTTAGATTTGCGAGAAGGGGGCGGACACCTCGCTCGGTGATCCGATCCTTCCCTCGCTCCACCGGCGGCAGAAACAAAATCGCCTCCTGAATCTCCGGTGCCAGCAGCAGCAGGTCCATGATCTGCGTGACCCTTGCCCGGCTGATGTGGGCGAGGCGGGCGAGGTCGGCTTGGTCGTGGACGGTGCCGTCGCGGATCAGCTGTTCGAACCGGATGGCCAGGGCCATCAGGCGGGAGATGCGGGGGATGTGCCCCTCGGGTGGCGGGGTGGGCGGGGCGTTGTCGCGGACCACGCGGTGGCCGGTGCGACCGGTGCCGATGTGGAATTTGCGACGAATCGCGACGGTCGGCGGGTTCTCTGTCAGCAGGTTCATGGGGTGTCCTCGGTTTGTGCGATCAGGGTCTGGATTCCGCTCGGGTGCAGGTGCAGTTCGATCTCGCCCGCGTCGCTGTGGTAGAGCATTCCACCATTTCCTGTGCGCTCCCACAGTAGTACGGACGCCCACGTCCGTACCGCCCGGACCTAGGGGTCCAGGCCACGAGAGCGCACAGGCAATCGTGGAATGCTCTAGTCGACCCGCTCGATCAGGAGCCGGAGTCAATCGTTCTGGTCGAGCGGCGACATCGCGTTCCACAGCGGGTCGAACTTGGCGAACGCCAGTTCGACCTCACCGGATGCGATCTGGCTGGTGGTCAGCCCCTCCAGCTGATGCCGGATCTCGCCCAACCGCCTCTGATGCTTGTCGATTTCGCGCTGCACGGTGGCGTTGGGGCGAGTTAAGTTGATCAGCGGTCATTCGTGTTCAAATCACGGGTCGGAACACTATTTCTAAAATGCTCTACTTCTCAGCTGTCAGAAGTTTTTGCTGGTAGTCTCGGAACGAGACGCGGACCGCTTCTTTGGAATCCATGAGACTTTCCCATTTTGAAATCAATCGCTGGTCGGTGGCCTGCAACTCCCAACTGTAGTGGTGCTCCGCTTGCAAGTGGTCTTCGCCATCACCGCGCATTTTGAGATCGACGGTGAGGGGAATGCGTTTGCGATTCCGCAGGGCCTGATTGACGACCAAGCGGGGTTCCGGCATGGAAGCCTGGGGATGCAGGATATGGTTCAAGCGAGCAGCCCAGTCCGCGTATGCCAGGTAGATTTTGGCCGAGTCCGGGTTAGGGCAGGCCCCCGTTTTCACATCGTAGACCATCAGTTCGCTGATTAAACGCATCCGTTGCTCTTGCGCTTCGAATCGCTCCTCAAAGTGAGGATGCAGTTGAAACTTCAATGTGGAGACTTGTTTCTGTGCGAGGTCAGAACCATCTCGCTGGAGCTGGACGAGGTACTTCTGGGACTCGGCCTCAGACGACTTCAAATACTGATTGAGTTCAGTAATGGTGAGCTCTGCGACGCGGTAGTTACCGTCGAGAAACACAAACCGGTCATTCATCGGCTCATACACGACGACTTCACCGACATCTTCCATGAAATCATAGACCTTCCCCGAATGGAACAGGGTGAGGCTGTAGGCAAAGGGCTGCCATTGCCCCTCGGGCTCCTTCCGAGAGATTGTGGTGCGGACTCGCATCTCTTGGGCAGACAGCAGTCCACAACTGACGATCACAGCCAGGAGAACCAGCAACTTCAGCGTCTGAATCATGGGGAGCGACCTCCGTGTCGCGGAGAGGACAGGCAGAGCTGTCCCCTTGAATTGACGAGTCTTCCGATTCCGCGTGAGGTGATGACAGTGCGGGTGGAGGGATGGAAGCCCGTGGTGGGGTACTGAGGATAGGCACGTTCGAAAGCGATACTCAAGGTGGCTTCTGGGAATCCGGGCCAACCACTGCTTGATCTTCTCCATTTCCCCGGTGAGAATTCCGAAATCGGCAGAATGTGCGGCTTTGCGAGAGGTATCCTGGGGGGTCGCACTCAGAGAGTTCACTCTCATCGTGACGTAACGGTCCGAGGACTGGCCCGTTTTGGTGTTTCCCGGTTAGCGACTCTGAGGATAGGATCGCTCTGGAAAGCTCCTCCTACTGTGCGGATCTGACTTGTCGAAACGACTGAATGGAAAAGTGGCTGTCATCACCGGAGTCAGTGACCGGGGGATTGGCGGTGCCATTGCCGAGCGGCTGGCCGAAGACGGGGCGGCTGTGGTGTTGTTATGGATGGAGCGTCCAGACCGGCTCATCAATCGGCTGGAGCGGCGGGGGCGTCCTTACGTCGAGACCCGCTGCGATGTCACCGATTCCGCGTCGATTCGGGAGGCTGTCGATGCTTGTATGTCGGAATTCGGACAGGTCGACATCCTGGTGAACAACGCTGGCATCGAGGATGTGCATGCGTTTGAG
>JANOKO010000872.1:0-2249 GCA_031419335.1 Planctomycetota bacterium | reverse complement strand
GGGGCCGGTCGTGTGGCCGGTGACCTCATAGAGGAACATCAACTCGATGTCGGAGGCAAACCCTAACTCCTGCCCGCCGCACTTCCCGAGAGCACAGATTGTCAGGCGACAGGGGTTCCCCGACGCCTGCAGCGGCGAGCCATGGATTCGCCGGAGTTCGGTCTCGCAGCAGCGCAGCGCGGACTGAATCGTGACCTCGGCGATGTCGGTCAGTTCGTGTGAGAACCCGCTAAAGGAATCCTGATGCCCAAGGATGTGCCGCATGTCGACCCGCAACATCTCGCGGTCCTTGAAGGCGTTGAGCACCTGTCGCTGAGTCTCCAAAGTCTCGGCGACCTGAAGCTCTGCATCCAATTCCCGATGCAGTTGGTCGTGCGTCTTGGCCTCCTTCCGCATGGCCGAATCGGTGACGATGGGCAGGACGCGGCCCAGCTCTTGTCGCAGCAACTCCTCGCCCACGAAGTCGCTCATCCCCAGCAATCGTGACAGCGCTCCCAGCACCTCCGTGCGGTCCAGCGAGGCCACCTGCTCTGACCAGTCGGTCCGCTCAAACAACTTTGCCAGCAACTCGCGAAAGTGAAGCAGCGCCGCCTCGGGGTTCGGCGACTGCGGCAGTAAGTGCGTGAAGTGCTTGATGAGAATGACCGCCGCCTGCAGCTCATTCAGCCGCCGTGGATCAGTGATCTTGTGACCGGTGTCATCGGTCACGTTTAGCGTGTCACTGGCCAGATGCCCGATGGAGCGGATCTTCACTCGCTGAATCTGAACGCCGCTGAGGGTCAGAGCGTTGGTGAGTTCATAGAGGAACCCGAGCGTGTCCTCGCCCGAAATGCGGAGGACGGTGGCGTCGCTGGCTGCGGCGTTGTCGAACTCGATCTCCAGAGGGAGCAAGATCGAGACGGAGTCCGGCTCGAACTCGACCAGGCTGACCACTCGTCGGGCCAGCCGACCTTGGTTGGCGGCGCGGGCCTCGGGGTGTCCGTTGTGGGTTAGGCCGATGAGTTCCGACTCGTAATGCGCCCAGAAGTCCGGGGAGGACAAGGCTCCTGCCGAGCCGCTGACGCGAGTCGACGTGTCCCCTGGCTCGCGGCTCGGCAGGAGCCTCGCCCTCCCGACGCTACCCCCCTCGGGCAACGGTCCGCGCGCGCGGACCTGCAACACATCAATGAATTTCCGATGTGCGACCGTCCCAGCCGCTGGTCCCCCGATGGAGTGCCCCGTGAAGACATCACCCGCCTCGATGTTCATGCCATGCGACAGCAGCAACCCGCAAATCATCGAGAGCTCGCCCGGCTCGTCATACCCCACGATCGTCAGCTCCCAGCGCTGCTCGCCGATCAGAACGGCAGCGACCCGCACACGCTGCGCCGGGCTAAGGGCTTCGAGTAAGCGCAAGTGCCGCTGCTGCTGGTCCTCGTCAAATCGCTCGGCGTATCCGTCGATGACCCCGCCCAGGTGCTGCGAAAGTGAGGCATGCGGGATGACCGCTGCGGTGGCCGAGGCCCTTCGTTCGACGTACTTGTCGAAGACCCGGCGGATCGCCGTGCGGTGTTGGTCGTGATAGGCCATGAACTCCGCGGGGCCGGGAAAATCTAGCCGCTGAGCGAGGCACGCCAGTTCCCGTTTCGACTGGGGTAATGCGTGTTCCTGCTTGTTGTGCAGCAATTGCAGCGAGTGCTCGACCGTCCGCAAGAAGAGATAACCGCTGGTGAGTTGTCGGTAGTCGTCGGCCTGAATGATGTCGTGGTTGACCAGTCGTACCAGCCCATCAAGGGTGTTGATGCTGTGGATGCCGGGGGCATACAGGCCGTGGACGAGTTGCAGGTACTGAGCAGTGAACTCAATGTCGCGAATGCCGCCGCGACCGCCCTTGATCTCGGTCTCCAGTAGTCCTTGGGCGGCGAGCTTGTCCTCAATCTCCTGCTTCATGGCCAGGACGCTCTGCCGGGCGAGTTCGGCGTCGACCTGAAAGATCTGCGGTTCCAGCCCCTGGAGTACGGCCATCCCGACATCCATGTTTCCGGCGATGGGACGGGCCTTGAGCAGAGCTTGCTTCTCCCACAGACGACCGTCCTTGCGGATGTAATCGAAGTACGCCTGCCGCGTCGTCACCAACGCCCCGGCGCGTCCCCACGGCCTGAGCCGCATATCGACCCGGTACAGGAATCCGGTCGCCGTCATGTCCGACAGCCCGCGAATCAATCGCTGAGCGAGGACCGAGTAAACTCCGCCGTCCGCCTCGCACACGA
>JANOKO010000871.1:0-2268 GCA_031419335.1 Planctomycetota bacterium | reverse complement strand
GTATCGTTCTCATGCCCGCGTGAGACGCGATCCCTCCTCGCCCCTGATGACAACCTCGTATTGCCCCCAATCCGGCTTTTGCAGGATGATCCCGCCCATCACGATGCGGATTCGACGGGAGATCTTCGGCATGAATGGGCGAGTGTTACGTCAGTGGGTCGCATGCAGTTGGCTGCTGGGATCGTGGGTGCTGGCTGCTGGCGATCCGCCAGCGGTCGAAGTCATCTCCAGTTTGCAGATCTCCGGGAATCATGATTTCACGACCGACGAAATCCTGAACAAACTCCGGTCCCATCCCCAGGCACTCCAGGCCGCAGCTCGCTCCACTCCAGCGTGGCATGCCATCGCTCCAGCACTCCTGTTGAGTGGCTATCACTCACTCGGATACGCGGACGCGACAGTCACCATGACTGGACGAGGCCAGCTTCTGATCTCCGAAGGACCACACTACAAGGCCGGAGACATCCGCATCACCGGGGCGACCGATTCACTAGCATTGGCGATCCGCGCTCAGCTAAACGGCCCCCCGCCGAAGGAAAACCGCGACCACTTCACTCTGGCACCACCGCTGACCAAGCCGACCGTCACCATAGAGACACAAACACGGACCGAACAAAAGCAGGAAGCCAACGAACAAGCCTGGAAGAGCGGTGTTTCGAGAGACTTCAATGAGCCCACGCGGAAGCATCTCGAAGAGCTGGCCATGGAGGCGATCGAGCTCGACGGTCGTCACGGCGGGCAACTGACGGTTCGCTACGAAAGAGAACCCTCGACCGCCCAGATGCATCTTGCGGTGGAAGTTACCGATGCGGGGCACCCCGTCGAAGTGAATGAGTTCGAGATCGAGGGCCTGACTCGGAACACGCCTGCGGAGCTGATCCAGTATCTGGTCTTGGAACCAGGCCCCCTGTCACTGGCAGATCGCCGGGCTGTGGAAGTCCAGTTGCATGAGTCAGCTCGATTCCTCGGTCATCGCGTCGAATTGGTCGCTCCATTCCGAAAGACCGACCCCCACCGGCTGTTCATTCATGTCAAGGAATGCGCCGGGGCACCGAAGCTGACGGAGTCATTCACGCCCGAGCAGGTCGCTCTGCTCAAGGTCCGTGATTGGTTGGAGAACTTCGAAACACGCGGTCATCAGTGGGTCATTTCGGGAACCAGAGATCCCGTGGTGAATGATCAGGCATTGTGGCACGATGGCCGATTTGACGTGCAATTAATCCTGTCGCCGTCCCACCAATACGGACTCCGCTTCGAAAACACGCGGCACTCCGACGGACTGTTGAGGGGCTACCTGATCGGAGTCGGTCAATCCTGGTTCTCGATTGCCAGTCATCAAACGGGACGCCAGTTGCTCCTCCGCAAGCCGGATGGCCCCTGTCCCCGCCTGTTCCTGACCGTCGACTTCGTGGGCATTGATGTTCCGCACAAGAAAGAAAACGTCAGCCTCATGTTCGGATATGGAATCAACTCTCGAAAAAATCCACCACCTCTTAAGGTTCAAGTGGACCCCGCGGCATTGCTGTACACCCCCGACGATGAGACATTGCAAATGCACATCGCAGCTGGCGTGCTGCAGGTCGAATCCACGATTGCCAGCACTCGGATTGATGCCGAAACCGGTCGGGTGCTGTCGAGCCAGTTCCGAAATCCGGACGAATCGGTTAAGGAGAGCCTCCAGTTCTCCACCGAGCCGGACAACTTCGATGCCGTGTGGAAAGGCTGGGTTGAGCCCAGGCAATTTGCCCCGACGGGGGCCACGGATCGGCCCGTGACATCGCTGATTGAGTTTCTGATCGACGAATGGAATCTGATCGATCCCGCCGGAGCGCCCGCCCGCCGGGCAGTCATGAAACTCATTGGTCCAGACCTCCTGGCCGCAGCGGATGAGAGGTACATGAAGCCGAGTGACGATGAGCGGGGGAAATTCCACATCCCCTGGGAGAAGGCTGGCATTGCCGCGAATGTGGCTGGTGCGGTGCTGAAACTGGACGGCCAACTGCTCCGCCCCGATTCCACAGCCTCCGAGGTCGCACGGGGATTGATCCGCACAGTCTTGGATGAGAGCCCTGAAAACCACCAGCATCTGTTACAGGCAGCCTCCCGACCGAATTGCGGACCGATGAGTTGTGTCGTGTTTGGGACACTCGCGTCATGGTCCACTCCTGCAGCAAGCCCACTCATGGGCAGGCTGGGACTGGGGCGTCTCTCCGAGGGGAGCTTCGAAGAGGACTTGAATCAGTGGCTGGATGAACGGCAAATCATCGG
>JANOKO010000870.1:0-2414 GCA_031419335.1 Planctomycetota bacterium | reverse complement strand
GGCGATGGCCCTGCTCGGCAGGCGTCTGGGTCTGGGCGTCAACCCATAACTCCGTCTGGCCGATTTGACTGGTCGCCCACTCCCAGTGCTCCCAATGATCGACCAGTGGCATCGAATGCTCAGCTGCGATCCCTCGAATTGACTCGACCAGAATCAGCCGACGAGTCAATTCGGCATCATTCCTCGACGGCAAGCAAGGAGGAGTCTGGACGACCAGTTGGCAATCAAACTTCTTGGACCAGCGGATGAGCCGCACAAGCATCTTCTCAAATCGGTCGACAGACTTCGCATCGGCTTCCGCGATACTCAGGCTCAGGAAACAGATATCCGGCTCGAATTTCGCGATTCTCCGTTCAAAGTCAAACAACACCTCCGACAACCGAGCCGACGGAAATGTGGCATCAATAAACACATCTTTCGGGCGCTGGAAGTGAGCGCGGACTGCACCTGCGAAACGATTCGTATAGACCCGCCACGGCCGTGGCTCGGTGACATTTCTCGGCGTAAAACTGTCACCGACGAACAGCCAACTGACTGGCACTGGGCTGCTGACTAGGTACGGGATCGTACGTGGGATCTCCAACTCTTCGGCAGAGAATGAGCGGTCGATCGACTGATTGGGGGACGGAATGGCAGGCGGTAACCCCGCCATCACCCTTGTGTCTGGGGCAGGTTCACTGACATCAGGCCACGGCATAAGCACAGATGAAACTGCGTCAGTTTTCGGCACAAACAGCAACAACCGTCTGCGGCGTAAGTTGGAATTGGAGTGAATCCTGGATGCCATAGCTTGCCTGCGCTTACGAATTGTCGCCACGTCCTGCGGCGCATCAAGGGACGCCCGCAATTCATATTCGTGAACTGAGTGAGGCGATACACACCATACCAAGGAGCCATTAGCCTCAGCAACCTGTTCCTCGGAACTCCTCATAGGCGAGGAGAATCGTGTCCACTGGAATCCGTTAGCGCTCGGAATTCGCGGACTCACTCCCCCGGACTTGGACCAGCCCGACCTTTTTCGCTGCCGGGATGGGATCCTCGTACGGCAAGCACTTCAGGTACTCGACCAGGTCGGCGATTTGGGCTTGGCTCAAGTGCTTGGTCTTCCCATGTTGGTCGTTGGGGTTGAACGTCGTCAGAACGTCTTCGAGAGTCTGGGCTTGTCCGTGGTGCAGGTACGGGGCCGACCGGTAGACACCGAGCAGGGTGGGGGTGTCGTAGGCGGGCTCCAGTTTCTCGGTGGGGTCGGACAGACCGCTGCCAACATCGTGCAACTTTCGCGGGGTGCCGGGTTGGGAGTCCGAAAGCAGTGGGCCGGTATGACACTGTACGCATCCCACGGCGTCCGAAAAGAAGTGCGTCTTTCCTCGCTGGGCTGCCTCGCTCAAGCCCCGCTTGGCATGCGGGCTGAGCGAGAATGTGTGAGTGTTCGTGTAGACCGCCAATGCATCCAGGGCCGGGGAAAGTCCCTGGTTGGGCAGGGCGAGCGACTCATGGATCGGCCCCCGCGCGAGACCACGCCCCTGCATCAGAGGGCCGCGAATGGTGTGCTCGAAATCCTGGACCTCGTCGCGGTCGGCGGACCAGTGCAACGGGTGCGTCCAGGCGAGGCCGAACAGCGGCTGGGTATCACGCAGCCCTTCCGGTTGCTGCCACACGCGGCCGTCCGAGTCCCCGTCAGGATGGCAACTGGAGCAGGAGATCCAGCGGCGTCCGACCATCGGTTGGTTGGCAGAATAGAACATCTTTTTGCCGAGTAGAGTCTCCTTGTCGAGAGGAGACGGGGAAACCGGTATCGTGGCGACTGGCTGGAGGCTGCGTGTGCTGTACTGCACGACGTTGAAATCAAGGGCGTTGTAGACGAAGAACGACTGCCCATCGGGCGAGACGCGGACCGCGCGCGGGTTGGCCCCGAGTTCGATGGTGTACTCATGGCGGATTTCACGGTAGTTATCATCGAGAACCTGGCATACGAACATGTCATCCGTACCGCTGAAGACGACATAGAGCGTTTTCGCATCCGTCGACAGGGCCAACTCCCATGGGTTGGCAACGACATAGGTGCCGTTGAACGAGTCCATCTGCATCCGCTTGCGCCGGGTCTCTGCCGGGGAGTCGGCGTCCACGATCGAAACGTAAGGGAAAATCGAACCGGTCCCTTGAGTGACCGTCGTGCGAGAGCGCTGATGTGGGATGTACGCCTTGGAACGAGTCGGATGCACGACGATTTGACGAGCGAGGTTGTCCTGTTCGGAGCCGACCCATTCCTCGATCGGTTTGCCGGTGGTTCGATCGAACGAGCGCGCAATGCCCGTGTAATACTCGGTGATGTAGACTCGCGAATCGTCAGCCGCAAGGGCGATCCCGCGCGTCGACTTCCCCGCCTGCCAGGTTCGAGCGATCTCGCGGGACTG
>JANOKO010000869.1:0-5167 GCA_031419335.1 Planctomycetota bacterium | reverse complement strand
ACCGCCGCACCCTCTACACGATGTTCTACCGCAGTGCCCCCTACCCGCTGCTGACCACGTTCGACTCGCCAGAGTTCAGCACGGTCTGCACCCGCCGCTCGCGGTCGAACACTCCACTCCAAGCCCTCGCTGTCGCGAACGATCCAATGTTCATCGAACTGGCACGGAAGCTCGCCGAGCGCGTCGTCCAAGAGCCGACCACCGACACGGCACAGCGAGTGAGACGCATGTTCCGGCTGTGCCTGATCCGCGAACCCTCTGTTGTCGAGCAGCAGATACTGGTCGACTACTGGACCCGCCAACAGTCCCTGTTCACAGCCGATTCCGAATCTGCCTCCCAATTGGCCCCTTCCGGTTTCCGAGACACTCCACTCCCTGACTCAGCTGCATGGACCAGTTTAGCTCGACTGTTGTTCAATACGGACGAATTCTTGACACGAAACTGATCGGTTCGAAACGATTTCACACAAGATTCATTCAATTCAGTCGTCAAAAGAGTTGACACGTGTCACATAAGCTGTAGCGTTATTGTGAGGAGGAGTGGCCTCCTAATGTTCAGTCCGAGCAATCATGCTCTCAGCCTGAGACGGCACGATGTCCACGGCACAATTCAAACGATTTCGGATGGAGGTGGACCTTCGTCAGCCCCTTCCGCGTCCGGAATTACCAGCGGGGTACGTGTGGTCGGGATGGCATCTCAGCCTGTGTGAACAGCATGCCCAGGCCAAATTCAACAGTTTTCATGGCGAAATCGATACGGAGTTGTTCCCGTGCCTGGGGTTGCTGGATGGCTGCCGGAATCTGATGTTTGATATCGCCAATCACCCGTCATTCTTGCCCCAGGCGACATGGCTGATCCGGTTTGTGGCAAATGAATTCACGGGACCGATTCCCGTGGGAACGGTGCAAGGGTTGCACTCGTCGCGTCACTCCGGAGCGATCCAAAACATTGGCGTCTGTCATTTGCACCGGGGAGCCGGACTCGGGCGTGCCTTGCTTTTGAAATCTCTCTCGGGGTTTCAAGCCGCCGGAATCCATCGCGTGTCACTCGAAGTCACCGCTGGCAATATCCGGGCCATTGAGCTGTATCGGTCCTTGGGATTTCGCGTCATCAAGACCACGTATCGTTCTGCGGAATACCCGGACCTGCTTCCGGTCTGAGGCCCAATCAATGCGGCTGGATGATGGAGCGCACTCGCATATTGGCTCGTTCCAGGTCGGCTTGTAGCAATTCCGGTTCGATGAGCCCTGGTTGGTATTTCGCCATCAGTTGCAGACTTTCACCGTCCAGAACGACATTTCCACTGGCATTGGTCAGGACAAAGCGGGCCAGCGCCGATTCCAGATCGAGCGTGGGCAGATCGGGACTTAATCGACGATCTTCTTCCGACAGTGAGTGAGCTGTGCCATCTTCCAGTCCCCGGGAGGGACGGAACGCCCCACGAGAGATCGCAGCTCGCTCCACGGGGCGTTGCATGGAATACCGTTCCGCGTTGACATGCAGTGGCGTGGGGATTTGAGCAATCAAATCATCGTCACGCCCCACTTCGTTCAAGAGAGCTGGACTAACCTCACCCGTGTCATACCCTCGCCCCGTTCGTGCCAGAAGTGTCTGCGTGACCAATTGGTCCGAACGGGATCGCCTTTGCCAGAGAGTCAACTCGCGAGCGGAGGCAATGACCACATCGTCACGCTGGAGTGTGAAGTCCCCCTCGTACTCTCCCAAGGCATCGGCCGATCGGACTTTGACCAGTCGCAAAGCACCGATGGGAATCACATTTCCGCCGCTCTTACGCAGCACACCCACGTATTGCCCAAGCTGAAACCCGTGGGCATATCCCAGATTGATCGTGCCTGCCTTGCGGGACGAGGAACTGACCTCACCGTAGATAAAGTGGCGATAACTCAAGCGTTTTCCGCGCAAGTAGACTGTGGGCTCGGCACAAGCCTGCCCACAGAGCACGCAACACATCACACCAGCCAGCAACAATCGAGTCAACATGCACCCATCCCGACAGAACACACGGAACAAACTGGACCCTCTACATCTAGCGAGTGGCCGGTACGCCTCGCAATTCCAATTTATCAAATCGTCCCGTGTCGTCGAAGGAACCGATTCCGACCTCGCCCCAACTGAACGTGGTGTCCGACGCGGTCATCACCGGTTGGTCGAGGCGGTCGAAATACACCTGGATCGCTCCGGATTCCACATGGCGAACGATTCGCACGTGGTGCCAATCACTGTCCCAGGGGGTTCCCAGCGTGGACGTTGTGGAGATTTTCACCCGAGGTGCGCCGTTGACCAAGAAGATCTGATTGGCGTGGTCGTCTGCTTTCTGTCCCAGATGCACGTAATAGAAGTGCGAGGGATCTTGGTAGCCGAAAAACAGACACAAGCTGCGATGGGGATAATCCCGCGTGGTCGACTGCACATCCACATCCAATTGCAGGTCACCGACGCTGACCCCGCGGACCACCGCTCGGTTGAACGGACAGCGTACCGGCGTGGCGACCTGGCTCTGGCGAAACTGATGCAGTACATGTGACCCATTCTGTGTCTCCCGCTTCCAAGCGGAAGGATCAGTAGCGGACCAGTGAGAAAGATCGCTGGATTCGAAGTCTTCTGAGAAGAGGAGCGGCAGAACCTCTGCACTGGCCAGGGATACTGGTGCGAGAATGAACACCAACAAAAGTCCGCAGAAGCGTGCATTCACTTGAAAAACCCTCGAATTGCGGTGGCGATTGAGATCGATGACCGATCAACAGATCAGCCTCTTCAGAAGCATGCGATGTGCGACGAGATGGACTCCCCGGAATAGGTGTGTGTAGCGGTAGGAAGGGCCTTACGCCAAGATCTCTCGCAATACACGGCCACCTTCATTGATCGCCACGGGACGCCCCTGCTGATCGGGGAGGCGTAAATCGGGATCAATTCCCAAGGAGTCATAGATCGTCGCGGCGAGATCTTCCGGGCCGGTGGGGGGAGTGAGGGCATATTCGGCATGTAGGTCGCTTTCGCCATACAGGCCGCCACGGCGGATACCTCCTCCCGCCAGGACTGCGGGGAAGAGCGTACTCCAATGGCTGCGGCCCCAGTTGCCGGTCGGCTGGGGTGTGCGGCCCATTTCGCCCAGAGCTACAACCAGCGTGCTATCGAGCAGCCCCCGCTCGTCGAGGTCCGTGAGCAGCGACGAGAAGCCCTGATCGAAGGTCGGAAGCAAATGGTGTTTCACGTCTTCGCTGTTGACATGGGAATCGAATCCATACCCGTCGGGTGCGTCATAATGAACGGTGACATACCTCGCTCCGGCTTCGACGAGTCGACGAGCCATGAGGCACGACTGACCGAACAGATGACGGCCATATCGATTGCGCAGTGGCACTGGCTCGCGAGAAATGTCGAGAGCCTGCCGTGTGGTTTCGCTGGCGACGAGAGACATCGCGCGGGCCTGATACCGACTATAGGTCTGGAAGGCGACCGGGTGTTCCAGCCTCCGCTGCAATGCATCAAACCGTTTGAGTAAGTCCCCGCGATCGTCCAGGCGACTGATGGTCAAGTCTTGCGGGCGGAGCAATCCTTCGATGGCAAATGTGAGCTCCTCATCGGAGCAGTCTCGCCAGTACGGATTATCCTTGGCTCCTTGCTTGTCGATGGCGGTCGTCAGGGGATCAGCACCGCGACCGAGCCAGCCGCCATACTCACCCGGTCGTCGTAGCCGCGTGGCGAACTCCTGGAGCCGCCCGAGTGAATTCGGAATCACAAAGTACCCAGGCAGGTCGTCTCGGCCGCGCAGTTCCCGATCAGCCACGGCCCCCATTGCGGGCCAGTCTTGTGGAGTCGTGTTAAACCCGCCGCCAATCGGGATATGCCACTTCTTCCCGGTCTGGATGTAGTGTCCACCACCACTATGGTCGTTGAATCCGTGGGACATCGTCCGTACAACAGTGAACTTATTTGAGATGTTCGCCAGTTGAGGCAGATGCTCACTGATGCGCAGACCGGGCGTGCGGCATGTGATCGGTTGAAACGGACCGCGAATCTTTTCGGGGGCGAGTGGCTTGAGGTCGAACGTCTCCAACTGACTCGGCCCACCGAACAACATCACAAAAATGACTGCCTTGGCCCGCGCGGGCTGGGCGTGTTCTTCCGCTTGCAGCAACTTCGGGAGGGTGAGACCGAAAAGACCAGCTCCAGCGGCTCGAAGAAATGGACGGCGAGACGATAATGTTCGGGTCAGGTTCAACATCACAGTCTCCGCAGCCAACGAAAACGGGGGCTTGTTCAGCCCCCGTGGATTGCGTTTCGGACATCAACCGTTCCCGCTTCGTTCCTGGATCAGGTCACGCACAACGGGCCAGAAGTACCATGCCGCAAAGATGACCCCCGCAATCGCCCCAAGGTAGAGGATCAGCCCCAGCAGTCCGAGCGTCCCCTCACGGAAACGAGTGAGCAAGTTCCACCATTTCTGGCGGTTGTATTGCTTCTCGATCTTCTTGTACTCGTCGGCTAAGGAGCGGGTTTTATTGGCACTTTGCTGCCGGACCAGCATCTTGCGAGTATCGTCATCAAACGCTGGAACCTGCGTCAGGGGCAAGAACGGTCCTTTCGCGGTCGAGGCCACTTGGGTTCGCTCGTTGAAACGATCGCCCCGGATGCACTGCAATACTTGAAGTGTCGACATCTTGCCGATGTTCGGTTTCCCGGCGGCATCGACATGCTTCACGTACCATGTCCCATCGCTGCCCGTCATGGTCTTGTGGGCATCCGCAGGCGTCTCTTGCGTCGAGGCCAGCCCACGAGCTGCGGGAGCGGATGTCGAGGCCATTGTGTTCCGCATGTTGGTGACAGTCGGAGCGGAATTACCTCGACGAATCACCTGTCGATTCGGATCATTGATGAATGACAGAGTCTCGCCCGCAACACCCAGCGATTCCAGATCTTTGACCAAGTCCCGCATGTGCTGATAGCGGTGCTTCGGGTCTTTCGCCATGGCCTTGTCGCAAATCAGACTCAGCCGTTCGGGCACTTGCGAGTTCACACGATGGGCGGGTTGGAAGACGCCCTTCTCCTTGTTGGTAATCAACTCGACGATCGAGTCCCCGGCGAACGGCACCTTACCCGTGAGGTAGTGATACAGGGTGACGCCGAGGGCGTAGATATCGCAGC
>JANOKO010000868.1:0-2838 GCA_031419335.1 Planctomycetota bacterium | reverse complement strand
CGATGGTCCGTCGATGAAGGACTGGAAGGGTGGCCGTTCAGCGGCAATCAACATTATCCCTTCGACCACCGGTGCTGCCAAAGCGGTCGGTCTGGTGATCCCGGAAGTCAAAGGCAAGATCACCGGCATGGCCTTCCGCGTGCCGACGCCGACTGTGTCCTGCGTGGACCTGACCGTGAAGACGGTGACGGCCACCAGCTACGCCGAAATCGCAGCGGCGATGAAGAAGGCCAGCGAGACCTACCTGAAGGGTGTGCTGCAGGTGACCGGCGACGAAGTCGTCAGCACCGACTTCATCCACTGCCCCGCCTCGTCGATCTTCGACATCGGCAGCGGCATCGAGCTGAACAGCAACTTCTTCAAGCTGGTCAGCTGGTACGACAACGAATGGGGCTACAGCAACCGCGTCTGCGACCTGCTGAAGCTGATGATCAAGAAGGGTCTGTAAGCCCCAGCGAGCGGCAGACGTGAGTCTGCCGAGTCTTTATCGTGACACGAACACCCGGCGGGAGCCATTCCCGCCGGGTGTTTTTCGTAAGCGGCCCCCAACCTCAGCCAAAGCCCGATAGACACACAGCCTCAACCATGTGTAGACTCATGTGTAAGGAGTCACACATGGCCACCAACTTAGCGATTGATCCCGCACTGCTGGACCGGGCTGTAGCGGTCAGTGGGGAGCGGACGAAGAAGGCGGTCGTCACCAAGGCGCTGCAGGAGTTCATTGCCCGCCGCGAACAGCGGGGGATCATTGAGCTGATGGGGCAACTAGAGTGGGACGATTCGTTTCAGTACAAGGCCGAGCGCTCCCGGACATGACACTCCTTGTCGACACCAGCGTGTGGTCGCTCGCACTGCGCCGCGACGCCTCGGAATCGGCGCCGCAAGTTCACGCCCTGCGTGAGGCACTTCTGAGCGATGAGATCGTCGTAACCACTGGACTGGTGCTGCAGGAGTTGCTGCAAGGTTTTGCAGGCCCCAAAGATCGCGATCGAATCATAGAGCGATTTGCCGCACTGCTCTGGCTGCAACCGGATCAGGAAGACCATATTGCCGCCGCTGAGTTGCGGAACACTTGCCGCCGAGCGGGCGTGCAGATCGGCACCATCGATGCCCTGTTGGCTCAGTTGTGCCTGCGTCACGATGTCACATTGTTGAGCACCGACAACGACTTTGCATTGGCAGCCCGTCACTGCGCCCTTCGAGTGTGGTCACCTCCGACCAAGAAGCGTCGAAAGTAATAGAGGGCAGATTCCAACCTCGGTCCCAAGCCGGAACTAGCGGGAGCCTGGGAACGAGATTTCAATTCGTTTGATCTCTCATTGCTTGGAGCCCGTCGATCTCTTGTTGCCATTGCCTGGCGAGCACTCTCCCGTGGATAACAACAGCCAGGCACATGAATGCAAAAACGCCGACGAGACCGATGGCACCCTCCCATGACAACTGTCTGGCATCGAGTGAACATCCAATCGCGAAGAGCAGGAATCCTGGCACCGCGAGACCGACTCCGAGAGGCCATGACAGAGCGATATCGCGCTGACGCTCCAATTGCCGGCAATGGTGGGCGGCACAGGTCTCGGTACCTGACCCCACGGGGATCGACAGTGCAGAGCGGAATTTATACAGGCCATACACCCCGTACAGAGCCCAGAGGAGCAGCAGCGCACTGCCGAGACGGACCAACCCTCCGTCCAGCGCGATCACACCATACGCGCACGCGATTGCGACGATTCCGAAGGAAACTTGGTCGCGCAAATTCCGCCGTCGAGTCTCCCGCTCGAACTGTTCAGTTCTTTCGCGAAGTTGCTCAGGGCTCAGTTGTATTGTGCCTGTCGCTTGGTTTCGCCACAGAACACGAAGATCTTCTTCATTTCGTTCGGTCATGGTTGTCTCCCGATGAAAAGTGGCGTTGCAAGAGTATCTTCACGCGATGAACCTTCTGTGCGACATTGCTTCGTGAGATTCCAACAATTTCGGCGATCTCGGTGGCTTCCATACCCTCGAGATAAAGCAGCAGCACGTCACGGTCGATCGGCTTGAGTCGCTGAATCATCGCGTGCATTCTGGTGAGCAAATCCGATTCGTCCACGAACCGTTCGCCACCGGAATTGCCCGGCAGGTCGTCCAGTTCGTCAAAGCTCACCGATTGCGACAGGCGCGTTCGTCGCTGCCTCCGGACGTGTGTAGCGGCGGTGTTGTGTGCAACGCGATACACCCAGGTTCGCAACGAACATTGCTTGGCATATGTGGCGAGGCTGCGCCACAGCGCCAAATGTATCTCTTGAAGCAGGTCTTCCTAGTGGGTGCGTTCAGCCTCATACGCCGACGCCAGCCGTGCCATCGACAGCCCGAACTCTATTGAAACTTCCCTGTAAATCTCGTCTTGCTTGCAAGCCACGTCTGCAACGTTCTGCAGGTTGACGTCGCCTATTGGTGATGTGGGCGATAAGAGGTTCATGTCAAGGTAGTCGTCCAGACTCTGGGTTTATGACAAGTTCTGACGACTTTTTTGCGGAGTGGCTCCGGTTGAGTCGCTTTGGACTCTCTCGTGGCAGCGGTAGGCGAATGAGGTTCTAGCACGAGCGGCGTTCCTCGGGTAGCCTCCAGAACCTCTTCAGGAACTCTCGGCGGGGTGGCACCGGTTTGAAACTCGGTCCCAAGCTCCGGCTTGGGACCGCATATCCCCGAAGCTCCGCTTCGTCGCGTGCCAACCGCCCCCCGCTTGCTAACCGACATCCTATTTGCGGTTGGAGTTCTATCCTGGCATGCTGGGGAGAAGTCCTGCTTGGCTCGCCGAAGCAGAGCTTCGGGGATAGGCGTGACCAAGCCGGAGCTTGGTCA
>JANOKO010000867.1:0-3726 GCA_031419335.1 Planctomycetota bacterium | reverse complement strand
AGCGATTTCGGAGAAATCGCCGACAATCGGGACGGGCCCATGGGCCCGTCCTACTTCCTCGGTTTTAGAGCGTCCTTCATCAACCGCACCGGCACAGCGTTCGCCTGCGGCTCGCGCGGCGAGCTGCGACTGTTGTTCCCTATGCACTCCTGGTACGTGACCCACGGGCTCCATGCGGCCCGAGTGCGTCCTCAATCCATCACTGGGATCGCTCCGGGGACTCTGCGGATTCAAGGCTTACGCCGCTCGTAACTCGCGAGACTCCTTGGACCAGTTGATCCAGTCCTGAACCTCCACCAAATCGGGTGCATTCGCCGAGCGCAGCATCCGTTGGCCCTCGCGGCTGATGGCCAGTGGTCCGACCAGGGCCAGCAGTTCGTGGGGCGAGTAGCTCTGAAGTTGTTCGGGCAACGTGATCTGGCACGCCACAAGCAACTGGGCATCGTGTCCGCGCAGGCCGGGGACTTGGCACATCAGTGAGGACTGAGTCTGCCAGATACGCAGTGTTTCAGCATTCAGCTTTGAGTCGCCGAGCTTGTCAGCGATCCAGGAGGCCGGACGGTTAAGGAAATCACGGACAGTGATTACGCCGATCTTGGCCAACTTCTCGGCCATTTTGGGGCCGATCGACGGTGCATCGACGACGGGACTGTCGGTCTCCAGATAGAACCGGGTTCTGCTGGAGGAGGATTCGCTGTCATCGCTCTTGGGCACGAGTGAAAGGGCCTCGCTGGATCGATCCATGCGGGGCTGACGACGCGAGGTGCGCTCGCTTCGGTCGGCCAATTCATGTGCCTCTCGGTCGCGTTCGGCCCACTCGCGAGGCTCGCGCTCCGCGCGGAGCCGTACGCTGCCGTCTCGCGTCTTGTGATCCCAATCCCCCGACTCCAGATCCTGCCACCGGCGGGGCTTCCACCCTGCCCACTGAGCGGCCGCGCGAAATGTCATCGCTCGACGACTATTGCGAATCCAGATCCGCAGCTTGTCCGCATCTGGCAAATCTGTTTGTTCGGCCATCCACGGTTGCCACGACTCGGAACCTGGCTGCCGAGAACTGGCGATCCGTCGGCTGAGAGCTTCGGCATCTTCGGCCCCCAGTTCCACTGGGTTTTGAATGCCGATGGCTGCGAGCAGTTGGGCCTCGGGACCGGTCAGATCGGGGACGCTCGACAGCAGCCGGGCTTCTGCCTGCCAGAGACGCAACTGCGTCGGGGGGATTTGAAGAGCTTCGAGTTCCGACCCGAGCGTGTTCGCATCGAGCAGGATCAGCTCTCCGAGGAGGCTGACACCGAGCGATCCCAGTCTCCCGAGCATCTGCGTACCGAGTGACGGCAGCAGTCCAATTGAACTATCGACACGCAGCCAATAGGGAGACTCCGGTTGGACCCGCACACGGAGAGACGCGTCGGTGTCGCGCGAGTTTTCGACGACGCGCGGCAGCGGGGAGACGATCGTCTCGGTGGTATGAACAGCGGTGTGAACCAGTGGCTGTGAGTATTCGACACGCACGGGAATCGCAGCGGCGATCGTGTCGACCGAGGCGACATCGAGTGTCGCCTTTCGCTCCGCGAGAGGACGTTCTTTCGCAGAGCGAAAGACGACACTCTTCGTGCCTGTCTCGATGGCCACCACTTCGACGGTGGGTCGCGATGGAGTCGCCAAGCGAGCCGGGTGAAGCCGAGCTGCTTTGCGTACGCCACCGCTCAACGTGCGGACCGTGAGGCCGTGTTCATCGAACAGGTCCGACAGATGCTCCTGGCAAGTGAGGAATACGACCTGCTGTCCCGCTGCAGCCACCTCGCGCAGCACATCGACCGCTGCCCATAAGCGTTGCTCGTCGCTGTCGACCAGCACATCATCCAGCACCAGCGGTAGGCGAATGCCACGTCGCGCGTACTCGGCGACGAGGGCCAGTCGGAAGCTGAGCGCGGTCTGGTCGAGAGTCCCCCGACTTAACGCATTCGGTGGCAACAGCTGACCTTCAGCATTGCGGATGAAGAGTTCTTGGCTTGCTGGATCGAAGTGGAAGGCCGTGTAGCGCCCCTGTGTGAGCCGATTCAGAGAGGTTGAGGCGTCACCGATGACGCGGGAATGTTCCTCGCGATGCAGACGCCGCTGGGCTTCGGAAAGGACCGTCTGCTGAAGCGTCAGCGAGGTCCACTGCTCACGCAGGTCCGCGAGGCGCTCCTCTGCCTGATGCTGAGCAAATCGCAGTTCCATCACCGCATGGTCGTCGGCAAACCGTCGTTGCTCAGCGAACAGAGCATCGACCCGCAGTCGGGCATCGCGGATACGGCGTTGCAGTTCGATCAACCGCTGGCGGAGTTCGCTATGCTTGGCGAGCAGCGACCGTTCGAGGGCCGCATCGCCGGGCCGGGCCTCGCTCTCTTCCTCGAATCGTTCGGTCACAACCTCCTTAGCTGGGCGCTCGATGAGGATCGCCTCAACGGGCAACCGCGAGGCAAAGGCCGCGTGCTGCTCGCAGCGGCAATGCAGCAAATCGTGGCTGACCGCATGACGCACTCGGCTCAGAAGCGGGTCGCGACTCGTCGTGAGCAACTCCTCGCGACGGCTGCGCAGACGGCGAATGCGCTCCAGCATTTCGGTCTCACATTGCGCGATGCGGGCTTGTTCCTGATTTCCCAACTGACGATCCAGCGAAGTCTGCCGTCGGCTGATCTGCTGGCACAGGACATAGACCGTCTGCCGCAACTCTGACAGATGTAGATCGAACGTGGCTAGGGCCGAATCGCACACGCACGCCCCGCGCGAGTGAGCGGCGCGATGCGCCTCACCCTCGCTCTGCAACCGATTCACCTGCTGTTCCAATTGCGACAACAGGTCGCGTTGCAACTGGAGAGTGGCCGCTTCGTCCGGCGTCTCGGCACACGCATGATTGGTCGACTCCAGCGTTAGCCGCAGACGCGCGGCTGCCAAGTCGCGCAGCACCTGCTTCGCGTGTTCGGTCTGCCGATCGAGCTCGTGCAACTCGTGGACCCAACCGGCCTCGATCGACTCGACGGGCTGTGCGATCTGCTGCACCTCGCGGACCGTGCGGGTGCTTCGAGACCAGAGCCGGGTCTGACACGCGGTGAGGTCCGACTCGACCGGTTGAATCTCCGCAGCCACCCAACTGGACTCGCCTTCGAGGCGTTGCAGGTGCATCCGCGTGCGCTGGAGTTCCTCGACGACCGCTTCTTGCCGGGCCTGTTGCTGTCGCTCCGCTTGTTCGGCGAGGAGTACCGCCTGGTCGAGAGCGGACTGCTGCTGCCCGATCCATTGCTGTGCTTGCGGTCCCTCCCACAGGGATCTCCGACTGGAATCAAGCGACTCCGTGATCGCAGAAACCCAGGTGGCATCGCTGCGTGTCGTGGTCAGGTCAATGCCGTCGCGGAGAGCCAGATGCACCAGCCCGTGGATCGAGTGGGCTTCGTCACTGCCGACGAAGTACAACAGATGAACCAGATCCCGGTCGAGTTGTTCAATGCGGGTGCGCAGGGTTTCGACCTCTGCGGGGCTGTCTTGTCGGACTTGAATGGCGAGGGCGTCGGCATGATCTGTTCGACCTCGACGAACAACAGTAAACCGTGTCGGTCCATCGGCGAGTGCCAGGCTGCCGCCGGGGACTCCCCCGTGCAGAGGCGGCAGGAGGTGGAGTCGTCGGGCCTCATCGAACCCACAGAATACTCCCCTCAAGAAGTGCAGGATCGTTGTCTTCCCCGAACC
>JANOKO010000866.1:0-1885 GCA_031419335.1 Planctomycetota bacterium | reverse complement strand
GGTCAGTGCCGAGGCGCCGACCCAGGATCCGACCTCGAGGGTGCGGAGCGGCTGCTCTAGTTTTGGATCGATCGCATTCGAGTCGATGTAACGGATTAGCTCGACCGACTCTTCTCGATCGAAATAGGCGGGGAGCCTTCGAAGCACTTCGAACCAGGGCAACTCGCCGGGGTAGGGGACTCCCGAGCCGCAGAGATGCACGACCTTGCGGAGAGCCATCAAGCCCGCTCGCGTCCCAGAGTGCTGCTGTTCAAACTCCAGCAGTCGGGGAATATAGATCCGATCGGGATAATTCGCGACGTGGTAATCCCACTGCTCCTTCTCGGGGAGTTTTTCAGCAGCCTCGTAATGTTTGTCAAACGCAGCCTGCATCTCTTTGAGCAGAGTAAGCAGTTGCTGCTCTTCCACCGATAAGTGGGGTTCCACCGGTGTTGACTCGGCAACAGCGACAGGAGGGTCAGCCGCTTGCAGGGTGCAACTCCCTGCCAGAACGACGATGAACACCAGACATCGGACGGTCATGAAACAGCCTCCAGGCGACAGGCCAGCGCGAAAACATCAACGATGGTTACGTCGCAGGTAAGCCCGACTGTTGGAGAGATATGCACCTCACGCCTTCGATTCGTCGACTTCCATCCCGAGCTGTCGCATCTTGCGGTACAGGTTCGACCGGTGCAGGCCGAGGACGCGGGCGGCTTCGCTCATGTTGCCCTGGACGCGTTTGATGGCCCGCTTGATGTACTCGATCTGGAACCGGTCGCTGGCTTGGGCCAGGCCGAGGCCATCGGTGAGATCCTGGAACGAGTCTTTCTGGGGGCTGAGGATGAAGGCCAGGTCGCTGACCTCCACCGACTTCCCCGCCGAGAGGAACGCGACCCGCTCCATCAGGTTCCTCAGCTCGCGCACATTTCCCGGCCAAGGATGGCCCTGCATCCGTTTGCGGGCATCGTCGGCCAGCGACAGCTTGGGACGGTTGGCCTGTCGGCAGAAGCGGGTCAAAAAATGCTCGGCCAGCGGCATCACGTCTTCCGGACGGTCGCGCAGTGGAGGGATGTCGACGGTCACAACGCTCAGGCGGTAGTACAGGTCTTGGCGGAATTTCTTCTCGCGAACCATCTCCGTCAGGTTCGCATTCGTCGCGGCCACGACACGGACGTTGACGGGGATCGACTGCGTCCCGCCGACGCGGGTGATGACCTTTTCCTCCAGCACCCGCAACAGCTTGGCCTGACCACCGGGGGTCATATCACCGATTTCATCCAGGAAGAGCGTGCCGCCCTGGGCCAGTTCGAACTTTCCGGTGTGCGTGGCGTGGGCGTCCGTAAACGCACCCTTTTCGTGCCCGAACAGCTCACTTTCCAAAAGTGTCTCGGTCAAAGCCGCACAGTTCACAGCAATGAACGGATGACCGGAGCGCGGGCCGCGATAATGGAGGGCCTGGGCGGCGACCTCCTTGCCGGTGCCGCTTTCCCCGGTAATGAGGACCGGCAGGTCGGTGGCGGCCAGCCGTTCGATGGTCCCCCGAAGAGCCAGGATCGCGGGGCTTTCGCCGATGATGTTCGAGCTGCCGGTGACTTGTTCGGTGAGTTGACGGTTACTACGCAGGAGCAGGTCGCGCTCCTGGGCGTTCTCCACGGCGACAGCGACCTGGATCGCCAGTTGGTAGAGCGACTCCTCATCGTCATCGGTGAACAGTCCGTCGTGCTTATTGATCAATTCGAAGGCCCCAATCCTCTGGCCTGCGGCGTTGATCAGAGGGACGCACAGCAAGGTCCGCGTGCGGTAGCCCCCTTTATGGTCGACGCTCTTATCGAACCGCGGATCGACATAGGCATCGTCGACGCGAACCGTCTTGCCGGTCTGGATCACCTGGCCCACGATCCCG
>JANOKO010000865.1:0-3069 GCA_031419335.1 Planctomycetota bacterium | reverse complement strand
GCGGGGCAAGGTGGTCTCGCACTCCGGAACTGCCGATCACAACCCCTCTTGCGGCGTCTGAGACCGTCTGTCAAACTTATCTGATCGAATGCAGCCGGGGCATTTCTGGCTGGGGTTCAGAGTGTGTAGAGTCCGTGGTGTGCCTGTCAGGAGTGCGTAATGCGCCTCGTCGGTTCAATGGTGTTGGCACTGGTGTTGTGCAGTTCCTCGGCGTCCGCGCAGGGCATTCTGTGGAAACTCCCCGAAGGGGACAAAACCTGGTGCCGGTATGAAGGCACCTACAAGCAGACGGTCCGACGACCCGAATCTGCAGAGGGCGATCTGACACTGGAATGGGTCAGGCACCTGACGATCAAGTCGCTGAGTACGGAGGACGCCGAATACAAGGGAAACACAGTCCCCTGTCGCTGGATCGAGATCAAGCTGCTTACCGGCCATGTCAACGAAGGGATCGTGGACGCGGGTCCTGGTGGGAATCGCATCTACAAGTTGCTGGTTCCCGTGAGCGAAATCCGCGGAACTGTTACCGAACCGCTGTCCGCGAACCGCGAGATGTTTGTCTCGTATATCCCCGTCGTGAAGGGCTATCGAAAAATTGGAGATGAGCCCGCAGCAGCGCTCGAGGGTCAGGTGTTCGACCTTTACCCGATGGTCTCCTACTTGCGTCACTTTCGCACGCTGGAGTCAACAGGTGATGAAGAGGTCGTGCAGACGCCCTTCAAGGATCTCAACGGTACATTGCAAAAGGGAACTCTCGTGAGCGAGACTCCGACCCTCCGCACCACAACGGCTGCCGAGATGTACCGTTCTGACGAGTCTCCGTTTGGTTTGGCGAAATGGACCGCCAAGATCAACACCGAAACTAAGCAATCGACCGCAGCCCGTACGACGTTCGTGGCCTCGATGGAAATCGTTGAAACGATGGCCCTCAACGCCGTCGGGGAAGATGCTGAGTCGGAACTGGTCACCGACGCGCAGCCCTAGTTTTCTCCGTGGTTCATGAGCCGTTGCATGTCCTGTGCATTCGGATTCTGAGAAGTGGTGCTACGCTCAGTGACGAGAGTCGCTGATGCGGCCTGTTGAAACACCTGGCATCGTAGGCCGCTTCCCCTGACCGAAATCCAAGGTAAGGACATGGTCCAAAATCACATCCCGATTTGAACAAATCGGGAAGTTGTTTCAGACCAGATCCCAATTAGGGCCGGACCCCCGTGCCACGGCATTATTCAACGGGCAGTTATCCGGCCCTACGGTGTGTTGGACTGAGTCCCGCAAACGTATTCGACCTGTCCGACAGCCATTTCGAGAGATTCACGTGGTCCGCCTCCGGCAGACGAGATTCCAGCCAAACCAGGATCCCAGCTGCCGTGTGTGCCCAGTCTGGCTCGCTCAGGAGTTCATGCATGTGGCCGGTGAGTTGCCGGAGTGTTTTGTCGGCGGAGGGCAGTGTGAGCCACCATTTCGTGGCCGCCTCCGGGTTCACAACCTCATCGAGATCCCCTTGAAGCAGTAACGTGGGAAGTGTGATCCGACTCGCCTCGTCCCAGGCGGAGACCATCGCATCCAGCACTTGGAAGTACCAATTGGCCGTCACCGAACGACAGCGCAGCGGATCGGACTCTCGCACATGCCGCGCTGCCGGATCACGGGTTAATTGCTCCGGGCGGATGGAAGTTCGAAAGCGAGTCCGTGGGGCAAAGAGGGTACAGAGTCGCCCCAGCGTCAGCTTCCAGGCCGGGACTTTCAGTTGCATCGCCAGTAAGGGGCAAGACAGCACCAGCCCGCGCATCGTACCCGGTCGTGTCTGGGCATATCGCACCGAAATCAATCCGCCGAGACTATGTCCAAAGACCACGGTCTCTTGCGGAACCAAGGCTAGTTCCTGCCAGACTTGATCCAGGTCGCATAAGTATTGATCAAACCGGTCCACATGCCCGGGCAGCCCGCCCGACAGTCCATACCCTCGATGGTCGAGCGACACGACACGCCAGCAATGCTGGGCCAGAAGCCTGGACCACTGCTCGTACCTCTGGCTATGCTCGCCAGCTCCGTGGACGACGACCAGTGTACGGCGCGGACACAGACCTGCGGACCACGTCTGACGAACGAGAAGCGGAAGACCATCGTAGGTCGTTAGATGCACCGATTTCTGAAGGACTGTCGCCGCTCGCTCACAGTGCATGACAACCCCCTCAGGATCGCGAAACACTCCTGTGAATGGGCTATCGGCGTTCGCTGATTCGGGGACGCAGCTGTTTTGTTTCGCCAGAGCTGAGATGGCAAATTCCACAGCGTGAACGGGGCGGGACAATCACTCCTGTTTGGTCAGGTTGGGTCGCTCACTCGAGCCACCGCATCTCCAGCCATCAGTTTCGTTCGGATTCCCTCTGCTAGCGGTGGATCGGTCCTTAGAACCCCGCCACCGAGTCTGACCACCTGACTGCAACCCCTGAAAAGTCTGCGGGATCGCGGAGGAAAGTTTCGAGTTCGACATGCTCCCATGATCACAAGGATAGGGGTGCCTTTCGATCGATGCCATCCACCTTACGATCAGACCACAACGGGACAAACGCGTCAGAAACGACCCTCCGACCACTCATCATTCGTGGGGCCAGTTTCCCTCGAAGACTTCCACAGCCGGTCCCGTCATAAACACGGGGTCGCTGTCGCTGGGCCACTCCAGTTCCAGATCGCCGCCGGGAAGATGCGCGAGGAGCCGCCGTCCCGACCTGCCGGTCAATTCCCCAGCCACTGCCACAGCACAGGCCCCCGTCCCGCAGGCCAGCGTGATCCCGCTGCCGCGCTCCCAGGTCCGCATCGTGACTTCGGTGGGGCTATGAACCTGGACCACATGCACGTTGATCCGGCGGGGGAAGATCGGGGCATTCTCGATGATGGGGCCGATGGTCGTGAGCGGCACCTTCGAGACATCCTGACAATACAACACCACATGCGGATTCCCCAAGCTCACACAGGTCATCCGAGGATCGAGCCCGCACTCGGCAAACCACGCAGGCGGGTTTGCGTCCCAGTCTTGGATGGTCAGCGGGACATCGACCACTTTCTCCC
>JANOKO010000864.1:0-4452 GCA_031419335.1 Planctomycetota bacterium | reverse complement strand
GGATCGCTCAGGATCTGTTCCGGGACTTTTCCAGCTGACTCGTAATTCAGCGTGATTCCCTTCTCGCGAGCCTTGACTCCCAACACCTCCACGACCTCGATCGCCAGCATATGGACCGGAGTCTCCGTCGACTCCAACTCGAGATGGCCCGCTTCCACTTTTGACAAGTCAAGAATGTCGTTTATCAATCCCAGCAGGTGCGTGCCGTTCGAATGGATGGTGTCGAGGTAACGATCTTGCTGCTCAACCGAAGCGACCATCCCGCGACGCAACACATCCGTGAACCCCAGCACGGCATTCATGGGTGTGCGGATTTCGTGGCTCATGTTCGCCAGAAAGTCGCTCTTCGCTCGGTTGGCCGACTCGGCGGCTTCTTTCGCGATGTGTAATTCCTGCTTCTTCTCTTCCAACAGAGTCACATCGTCGAAGCTGGCCAGTACCCCGCGATAAGTGCCGCCATGTCCGAGGACTGGGGAGCAATTCACCATGAACGTCCGCACGGAGCCTTGTTGATCTCGCATCTGGAGCATCACGTTGGCTTGCGGCTTCTCCTGTTGCAGGGCGGCTTGCCAAGGCGGAACCCACGGGCCATCACCGCCCGTCAACCACTGCAGCTTCGAGGCCGAAACGCCGAGCAGACTCTCCGGGGACTTACCCACAAAGGCGGAAAAGGAGCTGTTGGCCAAGGCGATGCGACCTTGGTTATTAAGAACCAATAAGCCTTCCGCCAGCGAGTCAAGTGCCTCGCGCACGCGACCGGGGACCGCTGCTTGAGTGGGGTCGAGTTGCTGCAAGACCTTCTTGAGAAGATACGAGAACGTACAGAAACAGGTCAGGCCCATAAACGCGAGTACGGGCGTCCAGGCGTTCCAGATCACCCCCAGGAGTCCCTCATGACGAATAGGAGTGAACCGCAATTCGATCACGCCATACAGCTCCTCACTGGTCAGCGTCAGCGGGAGCTGAATCTGGTTTTCTGACGAGGTCCGTTGATTTGCGAGCGGTTTCCATTGGGACTGGTGATCGCCGACCGACATCGTCAGAGTGTTTTGCTTGCGAAATCCGGCTGACAGCAGATCCGGATTGTGATCGACCGTATTCTGGAGCAGTTCCTGAAACGCCTCGAGACTTGGATCGCCTCCCTGGCTAATCTGAAGCAGGGCTGCGTATCCGAGGGTTTGCGCCAGGGTGGCGCGGCCCTTCAGCGTCTCCTGCTCCGCCGAGGGCACAATCCCAAGGATCAGCGCCAGCGTCATCACCGTGGTGACGATGCACGTCAATGCCAGCGACAGGCGTGTTCGCACACTGATGTTTTTGAAGAACGACATGGGGGGGCTCCACAGTTCTCCGCAGCCTTGCGGAGAGTCATGACAATGCGGTTTCGAGTTCAGATTGACCTTGTTCCACCAGGGATCCGATCGACTCGTCGTCTTCGTCACTCTGGTCGAGTGAGTCAAGGACGGTGAGCGGATCAACGATACTCCACGCGGGCATCTGGGCTAGTAAACTGGAAATCAACAGCCCGCCCCGTAGCATCCACACGACGTATCCGACGGTCAGTGACGCTCCGGCTAACGCGGGCACCTCGAACACCAGTTCACTCGTCATGGTCGATTTCATCGATTCAGCCACGTTGGCAAACGCCGACTGATTGGCCTCCGACGCCAGAATTGCTCGCAATTGGAGAATGCTCGGCGCGGTTGGAAAGACAAACTGAGACAGCGAGCCATCGGTGGCTAAGGTCTCCAAGGTTCCACTGGCAAACTCATTCGACCGCGTATTCCTGTGGCCAGCATCAAGGCCCAGAGGTGGTCGCCCACGCATGACGACCTCGTCGATACCAGGGCGCTGCCGCATGAGGACGAACCCCAGGCCCTCGTCATCATTGATATTCGGAATGAACGCCAGTTGCTCTGTCTCGTTGTCGCTGGCATGGGAGCCAGACGCCCCCCCTCCCGAAGAGGTGCCAGTCGTACCGTCAGTCACGGTCACGGAAGTCGAGGTTTCTCCAGTCGATGTCCCACTGACGGGATTCGAATCTCCGTTACCATCACTGGAGGTCGTGGTCGTCGAGCTCGATAGGGTCGTCGTGGAACTGTTGTTGGTCGTCGGCCCTGGACCGATCGCTGTGGCGGTCAGTGACACCGTTGCGGGTACACTGGGCGTAGTTCCATCGGATGCGGTGTACTGGAAACTGTCCGTCCCTGAGTAGCCGATGTCGGGTCGATACGTGAACGTGCCGTCGCCCTGGGCGACAAGCGTCCCGTGTTGCGGAGGACTGGTGATGGAGATGTCCAGCGCATCGTGATCCGCATCGGAATCGTTCGCGAGCAATGTCGAGGGGCTGAAGTGAATCTCTGAGTCGCCGCTATTGATCAGGGAGTCGGCTCTTGCAATCGGGACATCGTTCACCGCAGCGAGGACGACTTCCAGTGTTGTGGTGGCCGACATTCCGAGTGGGTCCGTGGCCCGGATTGTGATGGAACTCGTTCCGTTCGCATCCGCTGCCCCTGTCAGGGTCAGAACACCCGCGGGACTGATCTGTGCCGACGCGAACATGCTGGGATTGGTCATGGAAACGATCTGGAAACTCAACAGCGCCGACTCGGGATCGCTGAACCCAGTGGTCAGATCCAAGGTCACTGCCGGTCCGTCTTCTATCATGTTCATCGGGGGGAAGCCGAGTGCGACGGGGGTTTCATTCGCATCCATCAGATTCACACGTATGGTGGCTTGCGAGGTGGATCCCAACTGGTCGACCATCTGGATGAGCAGGTCGTGTGAACTCGCGATCTCGAAATTGAGACCAACACTATCGGCCACACGGATTTCACCAGTCAGGGCATGAATCGAGAACAACGAGCTGGATGGACCCGCCAGAATCTGGAATGAGTAAGTGTCCCCTGCATCGGGATCACTCCCAGTGATTTGTCCCACCACAAGCCCATTCGAAGAACTTTCCGAGATGACAAACGTCGCAGGCGTCAGTACCGGAGGATCGTTCACGAGGCTGAACACGAAATTGATGGCGACTGCCGAGGTCGAGGTTGTTCCATCCGAGACAAACACCGCAGCAGCCGGAGCGAACTCGCTGCCGTCATGCACAAACTGAATATGTCCCGCCTGCACCTGCGATCGAGTGAAGTTGGTGACAGTGCTCCCTGTCATGATGTTCTGGAACAGGCCGTGCGTGACACCAGAAATGGTGAACATCAAACTTCCCGAGTCCACATCCGTAGCGTTCAGTTGTGCATCGCTCAGGATCACCCACTGATTTTCACTGACAGTGATCGCTGAGGCCGTCAATACCGGCGGATCATTCACCGGAGTGACCGTGATTGCAAACGTGTTTGAAATATTCGCGATACCGTCCGACACGGTGAAGTTGAAGGCGTCGACCACCGACTCCCCCCCGTTATGAACGTATCGGATTGCGCCGTTATCGAGATCGGCCTGAGTGAAGACCGCGATCGACACACCCGGCGCACTCACCCGCTCAAGTCGACCGTGTACTGGCAAACCGGTGACGGTGTAGCTTAATTGTGATGCGGACTGGTCAGCATCAGTCGTCCGCAGAAGCGAACTGCCGATCAGTTGACTGGCCCCTTCACTCAGAAGCAGTTCTTGATTGTCCGCCATAACGGGTGAATCGTTGACCGTATTGAATGCGAATCCGATGGCCACGGGAGCTGTGGTCATCGTGCCATCCGAGACCGAGATCTGGCCCGTGGGCGCGGCATTTCCACCATCGTGGATGAAGGAGATCAGACCGGCCTGAATTTGGCTATTGGTGAACGAGGAGACGGTCGCCCCGGTGCCGGTATTCCGATACTCCCCTTGGGTCACGCTGGTCACCGTGAAGGTCAGCGCAGGAGAGTCGGAGTCGATCGCGTCCAACTGAGAAGTCGTCAGGGTGACGGCCTGCCCCTCATTGACCGAGAGTGAATTGACTGTCAACAACGGGCCATCATTCAGCGGAGTCACGCTGATCGGGAATGTCCCGGTGACAATGGCGGTCCCATCGCTAAGCGAGAACGCGAACGTGTCGGACGTGGTCTCACCGCCGTTGTGTACGTAACGAATGATTCCGCTGTTGATGTCAGCTTGCGTGAACGAAGTGATCGACGCCCCAGCGTTCGTCGACTTCTCCAACCGTCCGTTAGCGGGGCTAGAGGTCACGGTGAAGACCCGCTGGACTGTGGTGTTGTCTGGATCGGAGGCAGCCAGCTTCGTGTTACTGATCGTGAGCGTGGCCCCTTCATTGAGAGTGAGGCCGATGTTGGTGCTGATGACCGGAGGATCGTTGACGTTGCTGAACGTCATCAGCATCGCGCTCGGGCCGACGGTCACGCCCCCATCACTCACCGAGACACTGGCTGTGGGGGCTACCTCACTCCCGTTATGGACGAACTTCACCCGGGTGTTGTTGATGTCGTCCTGAGTGAATGACGT
>JANOKO010000863.1:0-1219 GCA_031419335.1 Planctomycetota bacterium | reverse complement strand
GGCGCTAGCCCAATGGCACTTACTTTACTAAACCGAAGCTTGAGCGAGGGGGAGCGTCAGCGACGATTCCCTGCGTGTCCCTCGCTGACGCGTCGGGTGAGTGAGGTCAAGTAAGCACCATTGGGATAGCGTCGTGGGGCTCACGGAGGTATTCCCCTTGGAATCGCCCCAGCATGACCTTGCCGAAGCCCGGTGGTTGATCACGAAACACGGCTACGGTCGGCGGATCGGGGAACCCGAAGACGCCGAACTCGCCATCCTGGGGGTGATCCGGAATTGATCCCGTACATCTGACGCCGATGGAGATCGCATTGCGGGAGCGTGAGATTGAGCATCAAAAGCCTCTTCTCCGCGAGAGCGGTGGAGGCAGATAGCCGTGGGCGAAACCCACGGAAGAGATCGCTCCCAGAGTTCGAAAGCCGCGAGAGCGGCGACCGAGACGCTGTCGCCGAAAGAAAAGAAGTGTTTAGGCGGCACCGACGAGCGCGGCCAGTTGATCGCGGGTGACGTTCACGGTGAACTCGCCAGAGACGGGGACGGGGGTATCGCGGGTCTCGAGTTCGCCGCGGAGGATGCGGGTCGAGCGGGGGGCCTCGATGCCGATTTTGACGCTGCTGGCGCCGGCGTGGACGATCCGGATCACAATGTCGTCGCCAATCAGGATGGTCTGGGTCTCTTTGCGGGTGAGGACGAGCATGATCGAAGTCTTTTCGTTCAGAGTGAGTGCGGTGAGTGTGTCGCCGAAGTGTTTAATCTTGTCAGCTGGCCGTTGTGCCATGAGATTGACAGGATGCACGAGTCGTGCCGAACCGGGCGGTATCGTCCAGGTGGAGTGCCGGGGCCGATGCGGATCGCATTTTCAAATCGAGAGTTACGATGAATGCCGTGTCCCAGATTGCGTGGGACTTTCTCGTTTTCCGGTGGTTGTCGCTTGGCGTTCCTACCGGAGGAGGGGGCCGAACTTGGAATTCTTGACACAAATGGGCCGGATCGACTTGCCATTCAAGGGGAATGGGAACCACGAAAAGCATGAAATCGACGAAAACTGAAGGGGACTGTCGGTCGGTGTGGCACGGTCTGAGGCTTTACGAAGGCCGTGGTCTTCTCAACAGACGCCACGTCCTAAAGCCGTCAGGGCGTGCCACCCGCCCCGTTTCATCTGACCAGTGCTGAGGTGAGGGGCGACGCTACGACAACGCACGCCGGTGTGTGAAATGTG
>JANOKO010000862.1:0-3402 GCA_031419335.1 Planctomycetota bacterium | reverse complement strand
GACTCGGGAGTAACCCATGGAACTGGCGTACCATGTACGTTGAACTGTGCCGAAGTGTCCACAGGGAGAGTCTGAATGCAGGGGCCGTGTGCGGCGGTGCGTTCAGCCAGCAATCGGCGGAGCGACAGATGTCATACACTGAGTTCCGTTCGGTTGGGTTGCTCAGTCCATGATCGAGATTTCTTGATCAGTCTGCAAAAGAGATCGTGTCTCCATTGAAGCTTTCATAGAACATCCAGCCGATCTTTTCGGCGAGCCGGGAGATGTACTGCCGTTTGAATTTGAGGAGTCCCTGTTCGGACGAGGTGCGCGGCACCAGGATCGGATAGCGGAAATTCAGGTTCTTGGAGAAGATTCGATCCCCGTGACCGCCTTCATCCATCTCCGTGACATGAATATCGGCCTCGGTCCGCCCCCGGTACAGCGTCGTGCTGGTGCCTTCGTACAAACTGAAGGCCGAGAGTTCGATTTCGATCACATAGTCTGCTTCGAACTCTCGCCCGACTTCTTCAGCGAGTTCCCATTTGGGGTGAGAGCCGAGCCACGCCTGGACATAATCCGGCTTGATGATCGCGATCTTGTGTTCGCCCAACTGATGAGTGACGTGGGAGGCGATCTCCTGATCGATGTGAGGGAATTCCAGCAGCATTTCGCGAGGAGCGAAACAGACGACGGCCACTGTCTTGTCCTTGTCCTTGAGCGACAGTCCGGTCTCCTTGTCGAAGTCGGGTTCGATCGAGGGTGGCCCGCCAATCAGGTAACTCAGGATTACGATCTGCTGGCAGCCCGCGAACAGCAGTAAGCTCAAGCACGCCCCCAGCATCCAGGTCCACGTTCGACGGGAGGCTGGCTTGGTCGTAGTCATTGACGTCGCGTATCGAGAGAGAGTCGGGAACGGTTCCGAGTGGCTCATGTCAGAACAACTCCTTCGAAGTGACATCGTAGAACATGTTTCCCAGTTGCTTGGTCAGGACGTTGACCAACTTCTTGCGAAACGAAGATTCTGAAATCTGCTCTTTAGGGATGGGGTGGTCATGGGGGTAGTCGACATCGAACTCTTGTTCGAAGACCTGGGCCATGCGGCGCGGTCCGGAGTCCTGCTCGCCAGTGTCGCCGCCTTCGATCTCATAGCCGACGATCGTCCCGGCACAACGACCATGATACATCGAGGGAGAGTTCGGTTCGCGAAGCGTGTACTGCTCGATGCGAATCTCGAACAGATAGCGAGCATCGGGGATTTCATTCATGAGCACTTGAGTGTCGTAGCGACCTCCATGTGAGTCGAGAGCTTCGACGACTCGATTCTGGTCGACAATAGCCATCCGCTTTTGCTTCATGCGACGAATCAGTTCCCCTTCGACATCGCGAGGCAGCGTTTCTGAGAGATCGGTGACGCTGAGTGGAGCCGAACAATGGACAATGATGCCATTCTGGTCCTCTTCGAGATTCACACCCGTGGTCGATTCGAACTTTGAGACCGCTTTGGGATCCCCGATAAACATTTTACCCGCGATGGCCATGACCCGAATGCAACCCGAACTACTCAATAGCAGTATGACCAAGCAGGCTCCGCCCCAGGCCGAGCAAATCGAGGCCGCTTTCTGGGGAAGTCGAATCATGAAACACGCCTTATGTTGGAAGACCAGCATCGATCAAAACCAGCCTGTGAGGCTCACCCTCAAGGAACCCAGCCCAGCAAGCGACCGACCCACTGGACGGTGGCGACCACTGTCAGAGTCAAGAGTACGACCACCAGCGTCAATTGGATGTCTCGGGTTCCGAGATACCGTCGCTGCCACGCACTGGCCCAGCTCCAAGGAAAACCGATCGCACATAACCCCGCGAACAGGCTGGAGGCTGCGTTGGCACGCAGGGCACTCCCCCACTCTCCTCGGACGAAATGGGCAAAGGCGGTCGTTCCTCCGCAACTGGGGCAGGGGATGCCAAACCAGAACTGAATGGTGCAGGGGGGGAGTCCGAGCTGTTGATGAGTGCCATACCCATTGGGATTTGGGTGCAGCCAAAGAGCCAACAGCAACAAGGTGAGTCCGACCAGTCCCGCCAGAGTCAGGATGACCTGTTCAGTCCGGGAGATGGAGGGAACCGCAGTTCGAGGGGAAGGGATCATGACAGACCGCTGGTTTATCGGGACTTCGGCGGATCGACAAGACGGGGAATTCAGAGACTGTTAGAGGGGGATGTGTGGATCGATTTGTCGTAACACGTTATTTCACAGTGTGTAGCGTCGATGAGCCGCGTGAAGAAATGAATGGCAGAATCGGCCTATGAGTGCCGGTTTTGGAAGAAGCGGTGCCGGAATGGTCTGCCGATCGGCAATCTTGGCCGCTATCATGGCACGGTTCGGAGGCGAGTGCCGCCGGGCGCTTCCGTCCGCCACACGACTCGACTTCCTCTGGGACCAAGCCATGTTCGAATCCCCAGCGAGCCAGCGATCACCCTTTTCCACATGGCTGACACGGCGGGATGCGGTGTCTGTAGGCGGTGCTGGGTTGCTGGGACTGGGGATGGGGCACTTCCTGCACGCCGACACTTTGGTCAAGCGGGCTGCGAAGGCCAAGTCGGTGATCTTCCTGTATCAGTTTGGTGGCCCGAGCCATGTGGACACGTTCGACCTCAAGCTGGATGCCCCTAGTGGCGTCAAGACACAATTCGGAGCGATCTCCTCAGCGATCCCCGGTGTCCCCGTCTGCGAACACCTCCCGGAAACGGCCAAAATATTGGACAAGGTGACGCTCATCCGCAGCGTTCATCACACGATGAACAACCACAATTCGGCTGCCTATCACGCACTGACTGGGCACGCACCTGCGCTGGATGATATCCGTCTGCGGGACTCGTTGGAATTATTCCCGGCCTATGGGTCTGTCGCCGATCGGTATTTGCCCCCTGCGGAGGGGTTGCCGTCGTTTGTCTCGCTCCCGTATGTCATGTCGGATGGTTCAGTGACCCCGGGCCAGCATGCGAGCTTTCTGGGGAAAGGGCACGATCCGCTGCTTATCACCGAAGACCCCAACGACGCCCAATTCCGACTCCCCGAACTCAGTCTTCCTGCTGGTGTCTCTCCAGAGCGGCTTCAGCGGAGGCGAGAGATGCAAAATCTCGTGAACGCTCAGTTGAAGTCGCTGGAGTCCCAGCCGGTCGCGCGGGGCCTCAACGACTACTTCAACCGGGCGCTGTCGATGCTGAGTTCGCCGAAAGTCCGCGAGGCGTTCGACCTCTCGAAAGAAAAGGTCGAACTCCGCGACCGTTACGGCCGCACCACCTACGGGCAGAGCTGCCTGCTGGCTCGGCGGTTGGTGGAATCGGGGGTGAAATTCGTGAATGTCTACTTCTCGAACAGTATTGGAGGCCAGAAGTTCGACGGCGGCGGCTGGGACACGC
>JANOKO010000861.1:0-6798 GCA_031419335.1 Planctomycetota bacterium | reverse complement strand
CAGGGCGAAGCCCTGGGAACACATAGCCTCCTCAACCGATCAAGGCCCAACGGGCCGTCACTCGACTCCGCCAGCGGGTGACGGCCCGTTGGGCCTTGATCGGTTGAGGAGGCCATGTGTTCCCAAGGCTGCGCCCTGGGCTATCGAGTCCAGCCCCTCCGGGGCGAGAATCCCAGGGGATTCTGCGTAGGATGGCGACCACACTCCTTCGGAAGTCTGGCGCGATCACTGTACCAGCGTACTCCGCAATCGGGCCAGACGCCATCTCCTCGTGACATCCAGTTTTGAGTTAGCCACACCCATGGGAAAAGAAAATGGCACGATTCGTGGCGTCTGCTAGATTTTGTTGTTGACAACGGTGTTTCGCAGGATCAAATGAATCAATCGTGGAGTGTCAACCCCGTCCGACCCAAATTTCAGGATGTCGAAACTTGCTCCTCTCTCCTCTCTCCTCTCTCCTCACGCCGCCGAAGGAGCCGACCTTTTGGTGTTATGCCATGCGTAATCGCGTTGCTTGAGCCGAGAGTCTTGCTGGATGGGGAAGGGGAAGGGTATAGCGGCGCAGGTGAGTACATCGGTGGAGGTGCGGTCGCAAACCCTGACTCGGCAACTTGTAGCCCTAGTGGGCTCGGCTTCGTTGCCATTGATGTGCTTGCGAACGATCAGACATCAGGCTCAGCTGGAATTACCGGCCTGACGAGTGGTGGGTACGGTCTCACATCTGTCGACGTGAACGGTGCGGTTCACTACGAATTGTACATCGTCACTGAGTCCCAATACGGCAATATGGTGGTTGAGGTGAATGAAGCTCTCAATGACTGGCAAGAGGAAAAGCGACAGAAAATCACCCAGTCATATCGTAACCAAGACGAGGCATTGCGTGACTTGAAAGCATTCCTGGTCGGCGAAAATGCATCGGCGCAATTCTGGGTCGCTGCGAGCGCAGCGTCTGCCAGTGGCGGTGCAGTTGCAGCATACCTTGGAGCAAGTGAAGCAGTCGTCGCGGCGTATGGAATCGGCAGTGCAATTGCTGCAGTTGTCTCTGAATACTCAGGGTCTGCGTATGATGACCACGAACAGTATTGGACCGATGCGTTTACAAAACTTGGACTCATGATGGAAAACGAGATGATTGGCCTCCAGACGGAGAGACAGAGGTTTGATGATCAACTGTATCTAGATTTGCCCAACTCCGTGCCACTATCAACAGACACCTTCACGTACCAACTCGATGATTATTGCGGTGGTGGCATGAGCAATTCTGCGACCGTGACTGTGGACATCTCGGGTGGGGCCGACTTTAGGTCGAAGATCAATGATCTGGGCCTTCGTATGTACTTTGATGTCGAGCCAATGCTGGATCCCTACTATCTTGTCCCAACTGTCAAGCAAGCGTATTGCCAAGCACTGATCGCATTGTCTGCATGGGTTGGTGATGAGGTGCATCTTGTTCCCGCACACACATTAGACATTGATCCAAATGGCGGCACTCAGCATTTTGATCAACACTGGGAAGCGGACGGATCTTGGCAAGCGTGGTGGTTCAACACGGAAGATATCTGCGATGAGCTGGATGCGGAACAGTACCTGTTCATCTATTGATTGGTTTCTCCAGCCAGAGACAGTTCCGCAGAAATCAGGAGTCAAAGTGCATTCGAACATTCCAACTCTGGTCGCGAAAGCATCTCTTTTTGCAGCGTTGGTGGCACTGCCGGTCATGTTTGGCGAAGACCGCCCTGGCGAAAAACAGAGCGTTGAAGAATCCGTAAAGACCAGACGATGGGGCTCAAGTGTTCTATTTTGTGCGGGGTCGCGGGATAAAAAAGACTTGGCCGAGTTAGAAAAGCTGCTGACGGCACATCCAGAGCTAGCCAACTATCGCTTCCGGCTTCGGTATTCCAATTCAGCACTCCTTACTGCTGCGGACAAGAATTCAGCGGCAGCAATTAAGATACTCTTGGCACATGGTGCTGATCCTCAGTTGACTGATGCAAGTCTGCAGACGCCCGTTCAGAGAGCTGCAACGTTTGAATGCACAGAAGCGTTGGAAGCATTTGCTGAGGCGGGAGTGGATTTGAATTACATCCCACCAGCCAGGGCAATCGATGAGGCGAGGTCGTTCGTGCCCACTGGGATGTCGATCACTCCCGATCACTTGTCTGCCTTGGATGTGGCCGCGAAGAATGGGTGTGAAAAGGCAGTGGATGTACTGCTTAAGCATGGTGCCAAGCTGGATGCAAACCCTCCGGAGACAAGTTTTTCCGCTTTGCATTGTGCATTTCTGGCACTGCACATTCGCGACATTGATCCGAGTGAGACAGATCCCAGATCACTGGAGCTGGTTGGTGCCAAGGACAATTCCGAGGTAATTGATCTGTTAATCTCTCATGGAGCTGACCTTCAAGGTCGAAACAGTGCTGGGAACCAGCCGATTCATGTTGCGATTGAATCACGAGCCATTGAGCCACTGCGATATTTACTCAGTCATTATCGGGAGAAAACGGACTTGGAAGCGAAGGGGCGATCTCAAATGACGCCTTTAGCAATGGCAGTTCTGAGGTGGCGTATCAATCCCCATCACCCTCGTGATGGGGTAGACGAAACGACTGTCATTCGAATGTTGTTGGAAGCTGGGGCCGACAAGACCGCCGTCAGCGGTGAGCAGAAGATGACGGCATATGCTTACGCACTTCGAGAGCAAGACTGGGCGACTGGCATCGGCCTAAAGTTCCCACAGGCTGTCGTCGATATTGTGAAGCCATGAGAGAGGAAAGGGTTAGGAATTCCAGCTCATTTGTATTTTGACTTGGTTCAGAGGGACGTGGAATTTGGGCTGGTGGGTGGTCGTGAGTGATCGACAGCATGTCGGGGGAGTTGCGGCGTTTTGCCGCGAAACCTGAGTTCGGCTTAAGCCATAAGCAGTTGATATTACCCTTATGGTACTCTGCTATCACAGAGTGCGATGAGGGTGGTTGATTGACACGGTGGTCTTTCTTGCTGAGTCTTGGATCATGGTGCTTTTGATTTCGATTTTGCTGTGCAGCATCGTGGTGCTGTGTTCGGTGCCCTTCATGAAAAATGGGGAGTGTCATCCGCGGGCTGGAATTGTATCTTGTACCCCACTGCTGTTAATTGGAATCGTGTCGTCGTTGTTGTTGACAATTTTTGGGACTCCACTCATCGAATGGCTGTTGCCCTTGCTCGTGATGATTGCCGTGGCAAGCTCGAGCAAGCCCACACGAACTGTGGTTAGCGTGGCTGTGGTCGAGACGCTGCTGTCCTTGGCCGGTGTTTCCTGGTTTATCAATATTGTGATTGTTGAAAACGAATACGCTGTTGTTAGTCCGTTGTTGACTCATATGGATAGGGCAGTTGAGAATACACAACTTCATGCCGCTCAAAAGAAACTGTTCCGCACGCTGGAGGTGAGTAAGATCTACCCTCCTAATGCAGGTCCAGTCAATCGATCCAGAGTTCACAATTCATCGCGAATATTCCAAAGAATGGCATACGTGGTTCACTCGGCTCTCTCGAGTTCAAGTGATGGAACATCAAATCTGGTTCATCGGAGGAGCGATCCCAGAGAACGAAAGCAAGCTCTGCATGGAGTATCGCTGAGCCCAGCATTGGATGCTGTGTTCATCGACTATCTGCCAACGGCGGGGTGAACCGATGAAGAACGGTGGAGAAGGAGCGTCGCGAGGAATGCCGCCATGTCGCTTCAAGACCGTCGCGCCAAGACCGACCAGTGAGTGTCACTCCCAGCGGCTTGCACTCCCGCAGGACACCGAGGGTGCCCGCCAGCCCTGCCGCATCAAGTTGCTAAAGTCAGTGCCATGAGGCTCACTCCTCGACTCTCGGGCTGCGGCGCTGTTCCTTCTTTGCCGATCCGATCTTCTTGTCTTTCAGGCGGCGCGCCTTGGCCGCTCGCGAAGGTTTTAACTTCTTGCGAACCTTGGCCACCACCAACGACGCCACCACCATCGATCGCAGCTTCTCCAGGCAGTCCTCTTTATTCCGAGGCTGATCGCGGTAGCGCTGCGAAATCACCAGCAGATCGCCATCGACCGTCAGCTTGGGTTCCAGCTTGGAGAGAACGCGAAACCGCAGCTCCTCCGGGATTGATGTCGACTCCGCCGGTCGCCAGCGGAGTTGAGCCTTGGAACTGACCTTATTGACGTTTTGCCCCCCGGGGCCAGAGCTGCGCGCGAAGGCGAATTCCAGCTCGGACAGGGGGATCCGAAACCGGGAGTTGATTTCAAGCCATTCGGGGGCGGAGGGCATGGTAGGTCGAGGTGAGTGTCGGGAGTGTCGCCTTTCGCTCCGCGAGAGAGCGTTCTATCGCGGAGCGAAAGACGACACGATTGAGGACAGCATATCCCCGAAGCCCAGCTTCGTCGCGTGCCGGGACAAGGATAAGGGTGTCAGAGGATAAAAGTATTAGGAACCTTTTCCGGTCGTTTATCCTGCGATCTGATCTGAATCGGTTCCTGACACCTGACACCTGATTCACCTGACACCTGATGCTCGGCAACGCGGTCACTGCACCGACATTCTTCGCCCAAGTCGAAGGAGGGGCCGGTTAGCTGATCGACTACTTGTAGATCACCACCAAAAACATCAACGCCTCTGTGCGGCCCAGATTGACGATGCGGTGCGTGACATCAGCGGGGTAACTCGCCGAGTCGCCACGGCTCAGTTCCACCCGGTCCGCAGCCGACTCGACGCTGACCTTGCCTTGTTGAATGGTGAGGAATTCGCGTGTGCCTGCGAAGTGCGGGGCGCTCTTGAGTTCGCCGCCGGAGGTCAGGGAGAGTTCGTAGAATTCGACATCCTTCTCCAGCTTCAGCGGGGAGAGAGTGCGAATGCTCACGTGCTCGTCAGAGCGGTAGTGGTGAGCTGGGTCGTCGTGTCGGATGACGTGGATCGCGGAGCTGCGCTGCGTGGCCTCGCCGACGAGTTCACCGATCGTCAGGCCAAACGCCCCGGCAATGCGGATCGCCACGCCGAGCGTCGGGTTCGCCTGCCCACGCTCGATCTGGCTGAGCATCGAGCGGCTGACATCGCACTGCTGAGCCAGTTGCTCAAGCGACCAGCCGCGTTCCGTGCGCAGTTGCTTGAGCCGCTCGGGGAGCGGGCAGGGAATGTCGTCGGGTGTGTTGGGAGTACGGGCCATTGTTCGAAATCGTGGACAAGATGTCTTGCATTGTGGAATCCTGCATTCTAGCATACCGTCACTGGCGTCCGATAAACAGGATGTCTTGGTAGGACGGGCTTTCCAGCCCGCCCCTTCCGGCCCCCAGCGTTCTCCGTTGTCCACACTCACCGACCGCAGTCGCACGCTGATATCCCGAACGGGACGGCCTGGAAAGGCCGTCCTACCCTGAAGGAACCCCCATGAAAGCCCTCGTCAAGAAGCATTCGCAAGTCGGTCTCTGGCTCGAGGACGTTCCCGTTCCAGAGGTCGGGCCGACGGACTGCCTCATTCAGGTCGACCGGACCGGCATCTGCGGGACCGATGTGCATATTTACAACTGGGATGCCTGGGCCCAGAAAACGATCCCGGTGCCGATGGTGGTCGGACATGAGTTCGTCGGCGAGATTGTCGAGGTCGGATCGCAGGTCAAAGATTTTTTCCCCGGTGAAGTCGTCAGCGGCGAGGGTCACGTCGTTTGCGGGCACTGCCGGAACTGCCTGGCCGGACGGCGACATCTGTGTGCGCACACGGTCGGCGTCGGCGTGAATCGGCCTGGGGCATTCGCCGAGTATGTGTCGATTCCACAGACGAACGTCTGGCACCACGATGCTTCGATTGACCGCGACATCGCGTCGATCTTCGACCCCTTCGGCAACGCTGTCCACACAGCTCTCTCATTCGACATGCTCGGCGAGGATGTCCTGATCACCGGCGCTGGGCCGATTGGCTGCATGGCGACCGCGATCGCGCAGTATGCCGGGGCACGGTATGTCGTCGTCACCGATGTGAACCCGTGGCGGCTGGATTTGGCGAAGAAGATGGGTGCGGACCGCGTCGTCGACGTGCGTTCGGAAAAACTGGCCGACGTGCAAAGAGAACTCGGCATGAAGGAGGGGTTCGATGTCGGCCTCGAAATGAGCGGCAACCCGAGTGCCTTCCGCGACATGATCGCCAGCATGGCCCACGGCGGGAAAATCGCCATGCTCGGCATCCCCGAGAAAGAAATGTCGATCGACTGGAACATCGTCGTCTTCAACATGCTGACGATCAAGGGGATCTACGGCCGCGAGATGTACGAGACGTGGTACAAGATGACCGTCATGCTGCAAGGCGGCCTCAAAATCGACCCGGTGATCACCCACCGCTTCCACGCCAGCGAGTTCGAGCAGGGCTTCGCAGCCATGCGCTCCGGGCAGTCGGGGAAAGTGATTCTGGATTGGAAGGGGTTTTGAAGGGGGCTGTCAGCGATCAGTTGTCATCCAGAAACATAACGCAACGGCGGTTTAGCGACGGCGTCCAATCCTACCCGAGTGGAACCACGAAAGGCACGAAATACACGAAAAGAGAAGGATCTCTTGGCAGGCCCCCTCTGAGGGTTCGGCTGTGACCATCAGTTGTTCCGAGGCAAGTCACGATGATCCGGCCAGAGTCCTCTTGCTTTTTCGTGTATTTCGTGTGTTTCGTGGTGAAAGACTGAGTGCTTATGCAGAACTCAGGTTCATACCAACTGACGGCTGACGGCTTCGAATTGGCAAACCGTGCCACCCGTCTCGATGCGCTCGGGGCAGTTGGGGAAGGTGATTCTGAATTGGAAGGGGTTT
>JANOKO010000860.1:0-5287 GCA_031419335.1 Planctomycetota bacterium | reverse complement strand
TCAAGTTCTACTCCTCCGTGCAGAGCCGCGCGGGTAGGAGGGTTATAGCACTACCAGATCGTCGCGATGGACGATTTCGTCCCCGAGATGGAAGCCCAGCTCAATCGGCAGTTTGAAACCACGCTGAAAGTCAATGAGTTGGCGGTGCCCGTCTGGCATCCCCGAGTGAAGATTTGGCCAGAACAGCTCAGACTCGACAATCACGGTCTGACGATGGTTCTGGGCGCGACGTTCGCTCGCATGGGTGATCCTCCGGCGGACTTCAGCCTGCGACAATACCAGTCAAAACTGACCGACCGATTCGCGACACTCGAAACGGGAGTCGCAGTGGCGGTCTCGGAGCATTTTGTTCCAGCGTACACCGAACTCATGGTTGCGGGGGGAGTGAATGACCTGCATGCCGTCGATTTTCGCTTGAAGGAATTTGATGCCTTGAACGACCTGACTTTCCTTCGACAGGTAATCCCTGACCTCGTTCAATTCGGGGACGACATCGAAGCCAATGTCTCGTTTCAGATGCTTGAACCCGCTCGGTTCGGGGATATTGAGCGCGGGATCGAATCCCCGGCAGGGAATCCCGCACAGTCCGCCGTGAGCATGGGGGTAATCTTTCCCAAATTGCGAACACTGATTTCAACGCGGCGACCGGGTGAGCGGACCTGGACACGTTACGTCGTCGTTGATCATATAGTCAGTCGTGACTACCTATTGTCGGTCATTCGCGGAGGCTATGCAGCGCGCGCAGTTCTCGCAGATGTCGTGTCTGAGATGCGATTTCAATCGACGGCCCATTTCGTGGAAGGATACGTTCCGCAAAACCCAGAAATCCTTCTCGACCCTCTGCATTCGCAACTCAACAAAGCCCTGGTGAAAGCCTGCGGTGAGCGAGGCAGCCTCTCGTTCACAGCCAAAGACTTTGATCTGCTGGGCGTTCCATTGCGATTGGAAAGTGTGGATCGGTCTGAAGGGCTGTTGTTCGTACAACAGCAGGTTCCCGGTATCGTGGTGAACAACTCATCGACAGAACCGATGACGTACCGCGTCCGAGAACCGTTCGCCCACTGGAGCGCTCTGCAGCAGATCGCTCCGGGGGAACGATTCGAGCATCACGCCCGCTATCCGCTCATCTGGCAGAGCCAGCATTCTGGCCAGACCCTGACGTATACCCTGCCATTGGGGCGAGAGGCGGCCTTTCGTGACCAACCACATCCCGGTCTGAACTTGGTGACTGACACACTGGAGCAGACAGACGAGCCTCAGCAGGGACTGATGCTGAATTTCTTAGGCTATTGAGCGACGAATGGAAATCCAGACTGCGAAACGGTTCACGTGGGCAGCGTTCTGAGTTGCGGTTGCGGGCTACCTCATTGCGGGGGGATTGAGTGCGGGGATCGGGCCTTCCGGGCCGTGGACAGCGTTCGAGTAATTGAATTGCACGGGCACCATCCCTTGCCCATTCGCGAGTGGGACTTCCGTCACGATATCCTTGAGAGTCGCTCCTGCATGGAGCGGGTAGTCGCCGATCTCTTCCCCTTCGTCGGAAGTCCAACCGAGGAATCCCATAGATGCGGGATTATAGGGATCACGAATGGCGTCCTCGACATCGGGGTCCGTACGGAACTCGCACAACTCGTGATAAAGCGTTGCACAGAGATTCTTCCACGGCTCCGGGAACACCGGAATGCCATTCGCGAACCCGTCCGAGCGGCGTTCCGAATAGACCTCGACCGAGTAGTACAGTGTGCGATTGTTGTGATGAATCGAACCGTGATAGCCACCCAGCCCCCCCGTGGAGTCACCCGCTTCGTCGTGTTCCACCACGGGATGGTCCAGTCGGTCTGACCCCGTGTACTCCGACGCACGATGGGCCGAATTCTCGGGCAGGTCTTCGTCGTTTAAGATGGTGCCCGGCGGAAGCAGAAAATTAAAGATCGTCGAGTCTCGGTCATAGCTGTTGAGGTAGCCTTGGTCCGAGAGATATTCGATGTAATGCTGAATATCGCCGCGCGAGACGACGGTGGGCTTGTCACCCACCAGCGGATGCGCGGGACGCGCGTTCGTTCCCAGTGGCTGGTTGTTAAAATACTGCATGATCACATGATTCAAATGCAGATCTTGCATCGCTGCAGCCAAGCTCGTTTCAATCTTTTCGACCTCGTCCAATGTCCATCCCGCAGCTTCTCCACCCACATAGAGGTTGACATAGGACAGGTTTTGCAAAGTCTTGCCACCTCGAAAGCGCAGGTCCATGCCGGGAGTGGAATTGGTCCCATTCACGCGCCGCTCTGAATCGAGAGCCTCAGCGGCAGCGTGTTCGAGCTTCTCCGACGCGGCGGATTCGGGATGGACGGCAGAAGTATGGGGAATGCCTGGCACAGATTGAGCCGCTACGACCTCATTCTCGGATTGTCGGTTGAGCGCGATCGGTGCCGGTCGAGGTGGAAGTGGCCAGGGAACCCACTGGGCCGTGAGATCGGGTGGCTGGGGCGGCGTCGGATTGGGGATACTGACCGGAGTGGTCGGAGTCGTTTGGCCGATCGGCTCAGGCGTAGGCGAGGGGTTTGGCAGCGGCGTCTGAGGCACCGGTTGCAGGACTACCGGTTGTTGCGGTGGCTGGGGATTCGCGGGAACCGGGCTCATCGGAACCGGCGAACCGGGACTCCAAACAATCGGTGGTCCACCCCCAGGATAATTCACGGGCAGGTAGCCCACCGACGGAGATCCCGGCTGAGGGTATCCCGGTCCACCGACGGGACCGTACCCGATGGGCGTGTACCGATTACCCGCATACGGGGCGCAGCCCGCGATGACCACAGCACTCACAGCGACCAGACAAGCTGTGATCCGGAAGGGGTGGCGAAGGTGCATAAGAGGGGAACCTGTGAGAGAGGGTGTGTCATCCCGGAACCGGAATGCAGCCCCCTGTGAGGCGTGAAATGTGGGGATGGGTGGAACACCATCCGGGAGGTTGAGCGTGATATAGCCGAAGGCCATTCGGCAGAAACAGCCGAACATTTCGAATGACTGGCACTTTCTGCTTGTGTCGCCGGGATTCGAGACGCACACACGCAATTCGTAATCTCTCTCTTTTCGCGTAACACGTTTTGGCAACTCCCGTTATCACGAGGAACGGAATCACAGATTCGAGGAGATGCAACGTTTGCAATTTTTCCGAGAGAGAGTCCCCTCGGGGAGCCTGCCCCGTGCTTCGCTCCGAAGCATGCCTGTCCGCCCAGAACTCTACCCACCACGATGGTGGCTGGAGATGCTGAAAGGCCTGGTCGTAGTGATGTATTATCAAGCGGTGAGACAGCGATAGGGTCGCAGAGACGCATTCGACGGGGCAGTCCAGAGGAGACTCAAAGTCGCCGGACTCTCCGAGTCCGGTGGTCGGCGATCTGCCGTCGCGCAAATGTTCGAAAACTTTGCGATCACTGGACGCCGGATCGGTCTGAGAATGTGACTCGCCACACAGACGCTGAGTCGCTGGACGCAGAGAGTCCGGCGACTTTTTTGGCTCCAGTAAGGGGTGGCAAATAATCCCGTAGCAGTGAATCCCTCGGATTGATAACCTGATCGGACAGGGAGCTTGGCCGATGAGGACATTGGGTTCCTCAGCATAGCCCCCAGACTGCAGATGATCGCATCTCATGACTGGCTACACCGTCCATACAGGCTCCAACGAGAAGTTCTCAGAAGGGTGGGATCAGGTCTTTCGCGCCAAGACCGCCCTGAAAACGACTCGGGTGGGCAAGTCGGCACCTGAGCAGGCTCCCGCCAAGCGATCCCCGCAGACCAAGTCAGTGCCCGCCCAAAACAAAACATCCCGGAAGAAATCATCCCGCTGAGCCAAGATGGTCTCAGTGTGACAGTCATTGCAAGGAAGCTGCCCATGACCCCTCCTCTCCCGTTTGACAATCTCACCTCGGATTCGGATGAATACGAGGAGATCTCCAGCGCCGAAGTCGACCGCGTGATTCAGGCCATCGACACCTTGATGAATGGGGTCGTCAGCGAAAACATCCGTGCCTATTTGAATGAGGCTGCGGACAATATCTATTCGCTGATTTACGACGCCGATGGCCATCCGTGCGACGGCGGAGAAGGCGTCGATGAGGAATACCAGGGTGAGGCGGCCTGATTTGGGGGCCGACTGAGGGCGACCAGTCGCTTGCCTGTCGAGAGTGATCAACCGCTGATTGACCCCGTGTTCATGTCCCGGAATTGGAGTCCGAAAATGCGCCTTTCGTCTGTCCTGGCTGGGATCGCTATGGGTCTGTGCTTCACCGGATGCAATCGGCAACAGCCGTCCGATGACGAAGCCGCACTGGAAGTCCCAGATTGGTTGTCGAGTGACAGTTCCGATGGAGAGACAGACCCTGCACACTCCGATGCGAGCGAGGAGCCTGATTCCGTTCGTCCCGCGAAGTCCACGGCAACTCGCACTCCCCGAGAACCGGCGGAACCCCGTGGTGAGTTGAAGCTTCAGCTGCAACCCGGCGAACGATTCCCTCTGAAAAAGCAGGTCATTACGACACTCGTGCAAACCGCGGAAGACGGTACGCAGCAACGGATTCAGACCGTTCTTGACCTGATGATGGCGATCGCGGTAGAAGAAGTGTCCGAGGGCCGCACCCGGCTCGGAGTGCGGTATAGCCGCGTCGGATTCGAGCAGAACATGGACGGGAAATCATTCGTCTATCGCTCGACCGATCCGGAACCGGCGGAGATCCCCGTCGCAGCTCGGGCCTATCACGACATGGTGAATGACGGGTTCTCATTCTGGATTGGGAAAGACAATCAGATTAACGAGGTCGTTGGGTTCCGAGAGTTTTTGGGGCGCTGTCTGGCCAACGTGCCGCTCGAGCAGCAGAAGCAAGTGCTGCTGGGGATGGAAGCCAGCACGGACGAGAATGGCATCTCGGACTTTGTCGACAATACGATTGGCCTGTTGCCGTTCGGCCAGGATGTCACTCCCGGTCAAGAATGGACTAGGCACCGCAGCGTCGGACGTCCGATCCCGATGGTCGTCCAATGCAAGTACACTCTTCAGGATTTATCGGATGCTGAAGCTGTGGTCAAAATCACTGGGGACATCATCCCGTCTCAAACAATCAATAAGGTGAGTCATACACAACAGGACGGGGTCCAGGTGACAGTTCTCGGTGGATCAACTGTGGGGCAATGTACGATCTTCCGCGACACCGGGCTGCCCAAGGAGTCTTACACGGAGCGGGTCGTGCAGATGACCGTCGATTTAGGTGACGGATTTGCTTTCGACCAGACG
>JANOKO010000859.1:0-5412 GCA_031419335.1 Planctomycetota bacterium | reverse complement strand
CCTGGAGCAGGAACGGCTGCTCGCGCAAGACCCACGAGTGATACGCGTGACCGAGTTCATGGGCCAGCGTCGACATGCTGTCGGCGGTGCCGGTGTAGGTCATGAACACGCGGGTCTGCTGTTTCGTGGGGATGCCGGTGCAGAAGGCCCCCTGGCGTTTGCCGCCCCGATTTTCGGCCTCGACCCACTGCTCGCGGAAGGCGTGCTTCGCGAAGTCGCCGAAGTCGGGGCTGAACTGCGCGAACGTCTCGCTCACCAGATCGACCGCCTCGGGATAGCTCAACTCCGATTGCGGCTTCTCCCCCAGCGAGGTCGGCAGAGGGGCGTAGATGTCGTAATAAGCCAGCTTCGGCAGACCCAACAGCTTGGCCTTCCGATCCAGATACGGGAGCAAGCACGTCCGCTGGTCATTGACCGTCCCCCACATCGCGTCGAGCGTGCCGCGCGACATGCGGTTCATCCGCAACGGGGCTGCCAAGTGATCGACGCCCAACCGCTTGTACTTGGTGAGCCGTGCCCCCGACAGGTGGTTGAGTGCGTCGGCACAGGTATCCGCCAGCCCGGCCCACGCCTTGTCGAAGGCGTAGAAGTTGTTCTGACGCACCGAACGTTCGGGCATGTCGAACTGAATCTGGCCGGGGGACTTCTTCACGACCTGCCCGCGCTCCATGACCTCGATCTTGAGTTCGCCGGAGAGTCGGTCGTAGAGCCGCGACCATGCCTGGGCCCCGTCGACAGCGAGTTCATTGGCGAGCTGCTCCTGGTCCTTCGAGAGTCGCAGTGCGGCGTTGCGGCGGCATTCTTCCAGGACGAACCGTAACGTCTGGAGCTGGGCCTCTCCGGCGATGAACTGGTCGAATGCCGCCTCGGCCACGCCAACGAACGCCAACTCGACGTTGGCCAGTACCCGCTGTCTCAACGGCGTCAACGCGGAGAGCATTCCCTCGATCCGCTGGAACTCCTTGTTCTCCGCATCAACGGCCGCATGGCAGCCGACGAAGGCTTGCAGGTCTTCCTGCCGACCCAAGATCGACGACAGTTGTCCCATGAACGGCCCCCAGACTTGCGCGGCTCCGATCGCCGTGACCGGTGGGAGGGCGTCGGAGGCATCAGCCAGCCGGGTCAGGTCGGCCTTGAACTGCTCTAAATGGGCTGCGAATGCTGGTGTCTGCGGGTTCGGGAGGATCGAGTCGAGATCCCAGTTCAGGGAGTAGAGGTTCGAGGCAGTCATATCGTGGTCCTGTTCGAAGTCATGGGGTGAACTAGCGGGCACCCAGTCTGGAACAGGCAATATACCTTTGCAGTACGCAGGTGACACGCAGCTCAGTCCATCGAGCAAAACCGCCTCTCTATTATTGCCTCAGCAAATGCAAAACCCCGGTCGTACGACGACCGGGGTCTGTTCTGCACGTACCACGTGCAGAAGCGCGGAGCTTGTCACTGCAGCTACAGAGCTGCAGTCGGTGATCCGGAGCAGGCCCTCAGAACACCTCCGGGGCAAATCCAAACACGTCCTGTTCCAGCAGGTACGAACACCATGTCTACCAATCTACCGACCAAAAAAAGAATTCTATCGATCATCGAGCCCCTGACACCTTTCAGTCGTGGGACGCCCCGATTTCTCAACCCAGGGGGAATTGGCCCGCCTCTTCCGCACCTTCGCCAATTTGGGAACTCCACGACCGGCGAGTTTGACCGCACGATCCGTTACCACCTGTCACCGATCACGTCCGTTAGAGAAATGCCACACTTCCACACCACAGCCGCGCGCCCCGCCGGTCAGAATATAGAGAGGGGGCGAGAGGTTCGCCCAGTGGTCGGATTGCGCGAATTGTGCTGCCAAGGAGGGCAGAATGGAGTGAAAGGCGAATTCCAATGGCAGCGACAGCGTGTGCACTTGTGGAATTCGCAGTGAGTCCATGATCGACTACCAGCGTCTAAGGAACGACTTGCTGGCGCTCGGGTGTCTGGCACTCGCAGTGTTCCTGGCACTCAGCCTTGGCAGCTACGACCCGGCGGACCCGCCGGCGTCGCTGGTTTTCCCTGCGCATCGAACCATTGCCAATCTGGCCGGACAGCCCGGAGCCGTCACCGCGAATGGGCTGTTTACGATCCTGGGTGAGGCTGCCTGGTTTTTGGTCGTGTTGCTGGTGCTGGCGGACCTCCGTTTATTCCGTCGCGTCCCCACTCCCGACCCAGGAGCCCGAGTGATCGGTGGGATGTTTCTCATTGCAGCTTGTACACTCACCTTGCAGTTGCTCATTCCGAATTGGGGGCATGGCCCGGTGATTGGGAGTGGTGGCTGGCTCGGGGCTTGGTCCGGGGCGGTGGTCGAGCGCCACTTTTCCATGACGGGCAGTTGGATCGTGGTCGGCACGCTGAGCCTCACGGGCCTGCTGTTGGCGGTGGACAATGTGATCTCGCAGTGGTGCGTCGTCGGACTGTGTTTGCCCTTTCGCGTCGTGCTGTGGCCTCTGCGAGCTTGGACGCGGCGGTACGAAGACCCGGTGATCGAGATCATCCCCACGAGACCAAGCGGTCCGGCTCCTCGCGCCATCCCAGTCCACGCGCCACCAATGCCAGCTCCAGCCTCGCCCAAACTGATTGAGCGAATCGCGGCACTAGTCACGACCCCACTGCCCCCTCCGGCAGGATTCAAGGTCAACCTCCCTCTCGGTGCGCGTGTGAAGCCCGCTCGCGCGGCCACGACGGAGACCCGCGCCAACGGTCCGCGCCCGGTCCACCGCCTCCCGGATACGGCCCTCTTGGAGAATGCCCAGGAGTTCCCGTTTGAGAAACTGGCTGCCAAGGCCCAACAGAACGCTGCCACCCTGGAAAAGACGTTCGAACAGTTCGGCCTCAAGGTCAAGGTGACTGAGATCGACACCGGACCAGTTGTGACCCTGTTCGAGATCGACCTCGAGCCGGGCCTCAAGGTCGCCAAGGTCGTCAGCCTGCAAGACGATCTGGCGATTGCCCTGCGCGTCCCCGCCGTCCGTGTCGTTTCGCCGATCCCCGGAAAGAACACCGTTGGTGTCGAAGTGCCCAACGAAACTCGCGTCATGGTCCGGCTGAAGGAGCTGATCGAAGCCGCCGGTCCAGAACTCGATAAGCAACGAATTCCGATGTTCCTCGGCAAGGATGTCAGCGGGAATTCACTCGTGGTCGACATGGCCAAGATGCCGCACCTGCTCATCGCGGGCCGCACTGGGACCGGGAAGAGCGTGTGCCTCAACACGCTCATCGTGTCGATGCTCATGACCCGCACCCCGGACGAAGTGCGGATGATCATGATCGACCCGAAAATGGTCGAACTCAGCCCGTTCACGCGGCTGCCGCACCTGATGCACCCGGTGATCACCGACATGAAAAAAGCCGAGGCGGTCCTCGCCTGGGCGGTTGACAAGATGGAAGAACGGTACGACCTGCTGGCTCGCGTCGGCGTCCGACACCTCGACAGTTACAATAAACTCGGCAAGGACGAAGTCCTGTGCCGCTGCGGACTGACCGCCGAGTGCGCCGAGGCCGACGCGATCCCGGACCAAATGCCGTACATCGTCATCATCGCCGACGAAATGGCCGACATGCTGATGACCTCCGGCAAGGATGTCGAAGCTCACATTATTCGCTTGGCCCAAAAGTCCCGTGCCGTGGGGATTCACCTGGTCCTGGCCACGCAAAAACCGACCGTCGATGTGATCACCGGCCTCATTAAATCGAATCTCCCGGCCCGCATCGCGTTCCAGGTCGCCAGCAAGAACGACAGCCGCGTCGTCCTCGATGAGAACGGGGCCGAGAAGCTGCTGGGGTATGGGGACATGCTGTTCCTGGCTCCAGGGACGAGTAACCTGCGGCGGGCGCAGGGCACCTACATCAGTGATGAGGAGGTCACTGCCGTCATCGACTTCTTCAGCGACCAGCCGACCCAATACTCCGCCGAAATCGCCGAGGCCACCGCAGCTGCCCTCCGCAAGGACAAAGACGGTACAAGTGATGAAGGCCCGCGCCCACGCGACGAGGTCTACATGCAGGCCGTCGAGGTGGTGATCCGCGAAGGTCGCGGGAGCGTGTCGCTCTTGCAACGCTCGCTGGGCATTGGTTACGGACGGGCCGCCCGCATGATCGATTGGATGGCCGAAGACGGCGTTGTCGGTGATTACAATGGAGCCAAGTGCCGAGAGGTGATTTGCACGTTGGATGATTGGCAGGATCGACAATCCGGGATGACCAGCGGTGGCAACACGGATGACTTCGAAGATTAGAGCGCTCGGTGGCAGGAAGCCTCTTCCAGCGTGGGCACACGAAAGCGGAGATGACAATACGACACGCCCCTCGTTTGCCGTCATCGCAACTGGCTTAAGGTGCGGAGTTCAACGACGGCACGCACGATTATCACTGACGTGCAACCGAGACGTGGCGGTATTCTGCGCGACGTGGTATGCGGATAGCAATTCGAGTATCTACTGGGCGGGTTCTCGCATGTTCGTCGATCTCGGGCCCTTTGTGGTTCTCTGCTCTGATAGCCGCCGCATGGTGCTGCAAGCGCCGAATCGCTGGTCGGTCGAGCCCCGAGGGCTGCCTGAGGGCTGAGTCCCATGTTCACGGTTGATTTGATTTGGGCCGCAGGATTAGTATGAGTCGAGTGCGTTGGCGTCGGAACGTGAAACACTTGATAGACCCATCTTCAGTTGCGTCTCGAATTTCGGGAGAGTCACGATGTGGCGAAACACTGTGCCGTTGATCGCCCTGATATGCGGGTTTGTGACTGTTGACCGTTGCCCGGCAGCTGACATCCAGGAGGCGATCAGCAGACAAAAGGAATGGGGATTGAAGATCCGATCGATCCGCATTCAATCCAAAGAGACCACGACCCACGAGTCGGACAGCGATTTGCGTCAGCATCAACCTGGCGTCCAGGAGAGCATTGCCGAAAGCGATTCGATCTGGGAACGCGATGGATACACGCGACAGGTCGACACGCTCTTCTATGATGGGCAGCCGCAACTGCGGACGATGCGGATCCAGAATGCTGGTAAGTTGACTCGGGTCGAGTATCCCAAGCACGATCCGTTATGCGCTGTCGCCTCGGATGTCAGTTTTAGTACCACGTTACAGATCAACCAGAGTCGCCGGCCACAACATGACCCGATTCGGGGGTCGAGATTTCCGAACTGGCTCGGCGAGGAACTGGTCCGATTAAGCCAAGCTGCGAGCGTTCAAATCTCGCAGACTGAGGATGGAATGCTCCAGATCGACGAAACGTATCGCAACGCCGTCGGGCGATTGATTCTCGACCCCAAGTACGGGTATCTCCCCAATCGCGCGGAATCGTTCTCACAAGACAATTCGAACTATCGGTCGATTCAGTCGATTGAGGAGTATCGGGAAATCGACACGGGATTCTGGTTCCCG
>JANOKO010000858.1:0-2750 GCA_031419335.1 Planctomycetota bacterium | reverse complement strand
TTAATGGTCTGGATGGCGACCGCATTGGCGTTGGCGTCGAGGTCCGGCATCGCTTGATATTCGGAAACCCAACAGCGGGTGACGTTGTAGGCAATCGCCAATTGGCCCGCTTCGTTGTACATCTCAATGATGACATCCTTGCGGAAGTCTTTAAGCGACACTTCCAGGCCCAAACCCGAGCCGAAATTCCAGACCTTGTTGGCCCACTGCTCGAACTCAATGTCGTGGGTCACTCCGCGCTCGAGGGTGATGGCTTCGTATTCGGTGCGACCGGGTGATTTGCGGCTGCTGCTGGGGTCGCCGCCTTCGCGATGCGAAACGACTTCCGTCTTGCGTTTAAGTCCGGAGACCTTGCTGATCCCCGCCACATACTTCCCGTCCCATTTCACGCGGAACTTGAAGTTCTTGTAGGGATCGAACCGAGTGGCGTTGGCGGTGAACTGGGCCATGCTGTTTCTCACCAGTGGGAGGAGCGGATGAAAGCCAGAGTGCGATCAGTGGTTAGCGGTCAGCCAGAGTTTTCGATTGTGTCTGGCTGAAAGCTGATTGCTGATTGCTGACGGCTGATCTCTGACAGCTTCAAACTACGTCTCGATCTCACCCGCGATTTGCGAAATCTTGATGATCACGAACTCGGCGGGTTTCAGGGGGGCGAACCCCACCTCGATGTTCACGATGCCGCGGTTGATGTCGGTCTGGGTGGTGGTGGTCTTGTCGCAGCGGACGAAGTATGCCTCGCGGGGGGAGCGACCTTGGAACGCTCCCTGCCGGAATAAGCCGTGCAGGAACGCTCCAATGTTCAGCCGTATCTGCGACCAGAGTGGTTCATCATTCGGCTCGAAGACCACCCATTGTGTCCCCTGAAACAAACTCTCTTCCAGGAACAGGGCAAACCGCCGCACCGCCAGATACTTCCATTCCGAGGCCAGCCGATCCGAGCCATCGAGTGTTCTCGATCCCCACACCACGTTCCCGATCCCACCGGGCAGATACCGCAGGCAGTTGACGCCCAGCGGGTTCAGCCGACCGTTTTCCCCGTCCGTCATCTTGACGCTGAATTCTGTGACGCCATTGAACCCGGCCTCGATACCAGCGGGAGATTTCCAGACGCCACGGGTCGCATCGGTCCGGGCACAAATCCCGGCCACGGCACCTGATGGCGGGAAGATGGCAGTGCGGTTCTCGCGTCTCGAGTCGGGCATTTTGAGACGAGGGAAGAACACGGCCGCATTCCGCTTGCTGCCGCCGATCGCATCTCGCAAATCCTCGACCTTACGTTCCGCAGCCACGATCGAATCCCAATCGGCTGGAGAGTCAACCAGCAACAAGGCCCGTCGTCTGTAGCAGTACCCCGCCACAGCTCCGAGGGTCTCGACAGAGACATCTTTATTTCGGGTCAGGGGCGGGACGACAACCAGATTGAATTCGCTCTCCCATTTTTCCAGGGCGAATACGCCCGATTTCAGGGCCTCGTTGCCGCGAATGTCGTTGTCGTCGATGTCGGTTCCGTCCAAACCATCGTCACCAAAGGGGGTGAAGCGATCCGCAGAGCCAAAGGGATCGCGATTACCATCCTCGGGGAGTGCAGCATGCTCCCCCGGTCGACCAATGGAGGGCACGTCCACGGGCTTGTTTGATCGCACCAGCAGCGAGTCCTCTTCCAAGACGGTTTCAAAGTAGCGGGAGTCGTTCGCATCGACCGAGAGATTGAGAAACGATTCCCGGAACTGTGTCTGACTGTCGCGGATGAACAAGTTGAACAAATCGGCGCGGGGGCTGCCGTCAGCACCGGGTTTGACCTGGAGATCGATCCGCACCTGCAGGTTCTTGCCCCAGATTCCGGCTCCGCTGGCCTTCAGCGGCAGATTGTTGACAGTGGCTGTGGCCGCCTTCGCATCCTCATTGGCGACCCGGATGATGAGAGCCTCCGTGCCCCCATGATCGAAGAACTGCTGCACGGAATACGGCAGCGGGAGCGTGACATCCAGCGCGCCGAACATGCGTTCAAATTCAGAGAACCCCTGGACCTTCGTGGGGTCATTCTGCGGTCCCCGCAAAGTGCGACCGATGAACACGGTCCGCGAGGTCGCGACCGGCGTGATCGTCCGCACGCCGCTGGAGACCTCTTCGATGTACACACCGGGGTACGTTGGAGTGATGGGCATGTGCCAATATCCTGAAAGGGCGAGGACCGTAGAGTGCGGGATCGATCCAGATGATCAGAATCAGCGCGAGGCGACCAGTGATTGCCGAGAACCGTTTCTTTGCCCCATTCCTGCTCCATTGGCCTTTTGCAACTCGACATCACCGACGACAATCGGACGATTCGATGGCCTCATGAAGGACTTCCCAACGAGGATTTTCAGTTCGATGTCCTTGCCGCGATGGTTTTGCACGTAGATGCTCTCCAACTTTTCCGGAAGCATGGCCAACGTGTACCCCGAGAACATGAGCGGACCTTGCAACCAGATCACTTCCTCGACGGGCTTGTTATCGTCTCCAGTCGTTGTATCCCAGTCCATTTCCGACTTACCAAACCTCAGGAGGAGGGCCACCGGATTCTTGCTGCAGTTCGGATCTGCGTATTCGGAGGCTGAGATCAAGAGGAACTTGACACGATCGCGAGACCCAGCGTCAAGGATAATTTCAGTGGACATCGGCATGTCTTTCCAATCTCCATTGATTTCTCGCCGAGCGGGCTTCACGGGAATCGTCATGGTGATCGGCAGGTAGGCGTCGATGTCCATCTT
>JANOKO010000857.1:0-1992 GCA_031419335.1 Planctomycetota bacterium | reverse complement strand
GCATGCCTTCCAAGCAGACAACATTGCCCATTCGACGAGATCAATCCACCCAGTTGTTGAGCCCGGTTGAAAACGGTGGCGCGGGCCGGGGGAAAATCTGGATGAAAATGGCAGCGCACATGCGTGCAGTTCGGTGAAGCCGGAAGATGGGGCGTCAGCCCCATCGGATCGGTTTCATTGAGGTGCCCAGGACGTGCGAAGAGACATGGAGAATTGGAAAGAGATTCGTCAGCAGGTGCTGGTGAACGGCCTGAGTCAGCGCGCGGCCTGTATGAAGTACAAGCTGGGCTGGCACACGCTGAAGAAGATTTTGGCGCATGCGGAGCCGCCTGGGTATCGGCAGAGTCAGGCACGGCCTCGGCGGGTGTTGGCGGCGGTGTTGCCGGTCATTCACGAGATCCTGGAAGCGGACCAGAAGGCCCCCAAGAAGCAGCGGCATACGGCGAAGCGGATCTTCGAGCGGCTGAAGGCGGAGTACGGCTACCTGGGCGGGAAGACGGTGGTGGAGGACGCGGTGCGGGCTTGGCGGCAGACGCACCAGGAAGTGTTCCTGCCGCTGGTGCATCCGCCGGGCGAAGCGCAGGTGGACTTCGGCGAAGCGACGATTCGGCAGGGAGGTGTCGAACGGAAGGTGGCTCTGTTCGTGATGACGCTGCCGTATTCGGGAGCGATCTTCATCCAGGCGTTTCCGCGTGAATGCAGCGAGACATTCTTGGAGGGACATCGACGCGCATTCGAGTTCTTCGGCGGGGTGCCGCGCCGGATCAGCTATGACAACTCGGCGATCGCAGTGATTGAAGTCCTCCCGGGCCGCGAGCGGAAGCTCACGAAGGAGTTCTTAAGACTCCAGAGTCACTACCTCTTTCAAGAGCACTTCTGTCTGGTGCGGCGTCCGAACGAGAAAGGGAATGTCGAGCGGCTGATCGGGTTCGCGCGTCGCAACTTCCTGGTGCCAGTGCCCGAGGTCAGCTCCTGGGAACTGCTCAACGATCCCTTGAAAGATCGCTGCGTGGCCGATCGAGCCGAGCGCACGCGTGGGAAGACCGGAACGAAGGAGGAACTCCTCAAAGAGGACCAGGCGGCGTTCCTGCCGCTGCCGAAACAGGTGTTCGAAGCTCGACGTGTCGACCACCGCACCGCCGATTCCCAGTCGCTGATCCGGTTCGATGACAACGACTACTCGGTGCCGGTGCAGTACGCCCATCGCCGGTTGACCGTGGTGGCAACCGTGTCTGAGGTCCGTCTCGTGTTCGACGATCGACTGGTGGCGAAGCACTCGCGCTGCTGGGAGCGCGAGCGGACGTTCTTCGAACCGATTCATTATCTGGCCCTGCTCGAACGGAAGCCGGGCGGGTTCGACTTTGCGAAGCCGCTGGAGAAGTGGGAGCTGCCCGAGTGCTGGGCCTTACTCCGTCGTCGGCTCGAAGCTCACGATCCCAAGCACGGCACCCGCTCATACATCCAGGTCCTGCGGCTGCTCGAAAAGTTCTCGTTGCCCTCGCTCACCGCAGCGGTCGAGTACGCGCTCGACATCGATGTGATCGATGCGGCCAGCATCCGCACAATCGTCGAGCATCGCGCCGATCGACCGGTGCAGCTGTTCCCGCTGGATGGGCGACCGCATTTGGCTCATGTCCATGTCGAGACGACCGATGTGTCGTCGTATCAAGTTCTCTTGAATGAGGTGATCCCATGACCAAGACCGACACCAAGAGCACAGTGCTACTCAAGCATCACTTGAAGAGCCTCAAGCTGCCGACGATGCACAATGAGTGCGAGAAGATCGCCCACCGGTTGGATGCCGTCAAAGTGCCCACGAAGAATGTTCTGTGCATCGACAGCGGCGTCGTTGTGTCTGGCGAACAACACCCCGCCTTCAGAGTCGAACTGTTTACCGGTCCAAACCAGTTCCTCGTGATCCTCGATCACGCACCTCTCAAATTCGTCGTTGCCGAATTGCACAACCCGGAGGGTCGGCAACTCTCGCTTCTT
>JANOKO010000856.1:0-1263 GCA_031419335.1 Planctomycetota bacterium | reverse complement strand
GGAACTTCCATGAACTTTCGAATTAGCCTCTCGAACCTTAACGCATTCTTCGCCGCGCACCATGCGGATTGCCTCCGCCAACCGCAATTCAAAGGGGGACAGATGGATCGCGTCGAAGCGGGAGAATTTGCGAGGTTGGTCGCGATTTGGGGCTTGGAGTGCGCCGGTGTGGACTCATCCTCTGGCGAATACGTTTATAAGTTTCGCATCGTCGGCCCACAGTCGTATAGCGGATCCGGAATTGCGGCATACGGATCGAGTAGCTAAGGCAAAGAACAGTCGCGAGATAAGTTCACGTCACATTGCTAACACACGGAGATTCACAATGTCCGATCATCAAGGCAAAGGCCCACCAACCAACGAGGGACGAGTCGAGAAAAACACGTCCCGTCCTGCTGAGAACAAGCCGGTTGAGCAACAGCAGCAGCAAACCAATGATCAGATCAAAAAGACGCTCGAAAAATGAAACGAGTCGCCGAACAAGCGGTTCAACCCGAGCGGCGGATCGGCCGGTTTTTAAAGTCAACGGTTCTTGGCCGCCGCCGGGTTAACCGTGTCGTTCGGCCCCTTGAGCGCCGCCCCCATGATGCCTGTTCCTTCTCATCTCGTTGACTGCGTCGTTCCCAACGACGCCACCATCGACGAGACTCTGCTGGAAGCACGGGTTCGTTGTCCTTGCGGGTCAATGCGTTTCCGCGTTCTTTTCCCCGGCCAGACGCATGAATACGAAAACGAGACGATTCCATGCACTGCGGAGGTAGATGGTCATTTTTTCTTTCTGGTCAAAGCGTATTGCACAAACTGCAATCGTGAGCATTTGCTCTTGGACCAGGATTTTCATGGTTGGAACGGATTCGTCGCCCATGATCCCAACCAGGCATCTTTGCCTCGTCCACAACTGACTCCGTGGAAATGTCTCGCGTGTTCAGGCACCGAACACGAAGCAACAATCACGATTCAGACAGAGGGCAAGCGAGACTTCATTTCCGAGGCGGGAGGTGCTTTCGACGCGGATCGTTGGCCAGATGGTTTTGGTTGCTTCAGCATGGGCGTCAAGTGTACGAGGTGCGGAAAAGAAACGACGCAGTTGATTTGTTGCGAGACAATGTAGCGTAGCAGGGCGGGGTGGCCCAGACGCTGCTTTGAGCGTCTGGGTGACGCAGGAACAAGAGGTCCGCACGGGCTGCATCGCATCAGTACACCCACCGGATTGGAATCCCCACCGTCCGACACTCGGTATACCAACGATCCGAGACCCATCGC
>JANOKO010000855.1:0-5965 GCA_031419335.1 Planctomycetota bacterium | reverse complement strand
CGGCAGCGGGGGATCGTAATGGACGGCGAGGGCGATGGCGTCGCTGGGGCGGCTGTCGAGTTCGATGACATCGTCATCTTTGCGGATGCGGATTTGAGCGTAGTAGGTATGTTCGACCAGATGCGTAATCACGACATCCTGAGCCTCGCCGCCCAGTTCATCGATCGCGTGTCGCAGCAGGTCGTGAGTGAGCGGACGCGGGGGGACGTTGCCCTGGATGCGACGGTCGATGCTCATCGCTTCGAACAGGCCGATCAGGATGGGGAAGGCGCGCGAGCCCCCGACCTCACGCAAGAACACGACCTGTTGGTCGTTGATCTCGCTGATGATGATCCGGGCCAGATCCATGCGGACGAGCAAGGCAGGTTCCTGGTGGTGCGATGTCCGTAGCAGAACTCGTGAGAGTTCTGCTGTCAGAGGTGAATTGAACGCGGATCACGCACGCGGTCCGAGTCAGTCGATTCGAGGGCATCCCCAGAGGGGGGCAGAATTCTTATGAATTCTGCTACGGACCCTAGCGAAGGGCCTCCTCGTTACTTGCCACCCGGGCGGCGACCACGTCCACGACTGCTGCCTCGGTCATCGCCGCGCGATCCGGAGTTGGAGTCGCCGCGATCCTGACGTGGGGGTCGGCTAATCAGCAGAGAGATGGCGTGTTCCCAAGTCGGGGCATCCAGGGTCTGTGGCTGGGAGCGAGAGGGTCCACGTTCCTCATCGGCATCGTCCTCATCCCGGTGGCGACTCGTCGCAGGCGGCGGGCTTGATTCCGAGCGACGAGAGCTGTCTCTCGACGCACGATCTGAACGGGGAGCCTCGTCACGGCCGGCAGGGCGATCATCCCGATCACGACGGGGAGGTCGGTCATCGCGGTCGCGGTCACTGCGGTCCGAGCGCGGAGCGCCTGAGCGGGAGGACTCCGTGTGCGAGGGTCTCGTCGCTTCGCTTTCGCGACCACGTTCGGACGACTCCCGGCGGGGCGGACGGTCATCACGTTCGCCACCGTCTCGATCAGAACGCGGAGCAGCTCCGCGAGCGGGCCTGGCTTCGGCATCGCGCCCCCGGTCTGGGGATTCCCGATGCGCGGGGCGATCCTCTCGACTGCCTCGGTCATCCCGTGCTGGTCGGTTGTCACGATCTCCGCGATCCGAACGCGGAGCCTTGGCTTCATCATCTCGACCCCGTGCGGCGGGCTCCCGAGCAGGCTGATCTCGGCGACCTTCATCCCGACGGGCGGGCCGATCCGCGATGTCGCGCGCACCCCGCTCCGCGCGGGCGGGTTGGGCAGAGCGGTCGGTGCTTTCGTCGCGGTCCCGGCGAGAACGTGTCTCGGATTGGCTGGCGGTGTCTTTCTTGGCGGTGTCCTTCTCCGTGCGGCCGGGTCGGTCCCCTCGATCGGAACTGCCCTGTTTTGGCCCCCCACGATCCGCTGCCGGTCGCTCGACCGATGGGCGGCGTTCCTGGCTGCGGCGTGGTGTGGCCAGACCCGAGCCGAAGCCATCGTCGTCATCGGCCAGTGGCTCGTCCTCAAATCCCGCGTCCGCCTCGACCGATGCCGTTTCGTCAACCGGGCGATCCCCAGCTGCTCCGCGACCTCGTCCACCACGTCGGCGACGGGGACGGCGCGGACGATCGGATTCGGCGACTCCTTCGTCCGTCGTGTCTTCATCTCCGGCGACGAGGTCATCAAGCGAAGCCTGGGCTGGCGGAAGACGATCACGATTGTCATCCCGGTCACGTTGGGCATCCCCTCGCCCTCGTCCCGAACTCGGCTGCTGTCCCGATTCCTTCTGAGCCAGGCGATCGAAGAGGTCGTCCGCGAAGCCCCCAGCGCCACCTTCGAAGAGTGGATTCGGTTTCGTGGGCCGCTCTTCGCGAACAGGCCGATCACCCCGCTCGCCGCGTCCACGCGGACGATCTTCTCGAGCCGCCACGGATTTCTGAGCCGGAGCTGCTTCCTCGCGCGGGCCGCGATCACGGGCTACGGGAGCCTCTTCCCGACGAGGGCGATCTCGACTGGAACGATCATCGCGAGGTCGGTCTTCGCGGGGACGGTCCGTCCTACCACGATCCGTTGGAGGGCGATCTTCGGTGGTGGCGCGAGCCGGGGCTGGTTTGAATTCGCTACGAACTGGCGCAGGAGCGGACTCTCGGCGGGGAGCCTCGTCGCGGTCGGTTCGACCCCGATCGCTGCGACTTCCACGATCACGATCCGGCCTGCCACGATCGGGACTGGCACGATCCGGACTGGCACGATCGGGTCGGTCTCCGCTCGGTCGACCCCGGTCGGGTCGATCGCTGCTGGAACGCGGCCCTCGATCGCCTTCTTGAGAAGTCTCCCAGTCCCAACCTTCCAGCGCATCCCAGAAGTCGTCCTTCTGATGCGCTGCCTGGGGTTTGACTGACTTGGGAGCGTCGAACTCTCCTCCCTCATCATCTCGGTCTTCTACCAACGGTTCCGGAGTACGCTGGACCGCTCGGGGGCGGACCACTTCAATGATCGCATCATCGTCATCGGCCACGTCGATCTGGGCCGAGGTTAGCGCTGTGGAGCGTTCTCCCGGCTGCTCGCCCTCCTCATCGTCGTCATCGTCATCGAACGCGCCGAGCAGACCGACGCCGAACCCGTCATCACCGTCATCGTCGCGCGGAACCGGCAGCCGGGGCACGGGCTTGCGTTCTTTCACGGGCCGAGCCGGGCGGAATTCCCGAACGGGTTCCTCCGCAAGCGGCTGTTCCACCACCGGCTCTGATTCGTTCGCCGACCCCGCCACTTGCGGAGTCCCAGCGAATTCCTCTTCGGCATGTTCTTCAAGGCGAGGAGGTTCCGGCGTGACTGCGGGAGTCAGCGCTCCAAAGTCCAAACCGTCCAGATCATCCGGATCGTTGACCGGTCCACCGGGCGCAAAGTGAACTCCGAAAAGCTCTTGTGCCAGAGACTTGGAAGGCGGCTCGTTGCCGGGACGTGGGGAATTCGGCTGGTTCATAACCTCGAAAGCTATCTTTTTGGCCGCCAAAATGCAAGGATCGGGGGAATCTCCCCTCGTCTTCAGCCTTCCGTGATTTGCCCGTCACCAAAATACTCTGCATGTCGTTTCACTCAAGATGTCACTCTTTCTGGAGCTTGGTGTGTCCGCTTTACAGGTCCGTCAGATTGATCATGTCACCTTCGTGGTCCGCGACCTGGAACGCTCGCGTTCCTTTTATGCCGACCTGCTCGGGATGACTGAAGTTCCGCGCCCGGGATTCAAGTTTCCGGGGCTCTGGTTCCAGGCGGGCAGCACACAAATACACTTAATCCTCGAAAGCCAAGACTCCGGACCAGCCAGCGTTTTCATCCCCGAACACTGCTCAATCAGCCGCACCAGGCATGTCGCCTTCGAGGTCGCCAGCGCCACAGAAGCGGTCCGCATCCTCGGCGAACAGCACATCGAGATCGTTGCCGGACCCAAGGCCCGACCGGATGGACCAACCCAGCTGTACATCTTTGACCCCGACCGCAACCTCGTGGAGCTGTTTTCTGTGGGACTGTGACGCCTGTCCGATCATCGAGGTAAACTTCCGAAGTCTCCGAAGACTTCGGAAGTTTTTCACCAGAGGACGATACGATTTTTGCCGATCCTAGCGATTGAGTCTGGTGGGGTGCGCCAGGGATTCGTTATCCTCGCCAGCGTGATCCCGCGTGCAGGGGCAGAGCGTGGCATGCTTGTCCCATGAGATTGATTGATCCGGTCTGACTGAAAAGGCACCGCCTCATGTCTGATGCGTCTAAGAGAATGGTGATCGGTTCGATGATTGCCGCTGGCGTTGTCGCCTTAATGTCGATCGCCGACCTGGCCACGGGGCTTCCCTTTTCCGGGACGCTCACGAAGACGATGGACATCATGTTCATCCTCTGTGCGAGCATCCTGGGATACTTGTGTTGGAGTTGCCTCAAGGACACCAAGTAGTTCGCATTCGATGTTTGCATCGGCCACAATCACCAGCCCAGAGGTCACGACCTCTGGGCTTCGTCGTTTCATTCCGGGAGTTTGAGATGCCTCGCCAAAACGTGTTGTTGTTGCTGGTCGTCCTCCCTCTCTGCCTGGTTGCATTCGGCCTGCGTTCCGATTTAGCTCCGGCCCATGCCGACACTTTGGCCGCCTCGGATCAGCTCCATTGGTATCGCGGCAACATGCACACGCACTCACACTGGAGTGACGGGGACGACTATCTCGAATCGATTGCCGCGTGGTATCAGACAGCCGGTTATCAGTTCCTGGTCTTCACGGATCACAATGTATTGGCCGACAAAGAACGGTGGGTCGACATCGCCAAGACCAAAGGCAAGCAGACCGCCTTCGACAAGCTCCAGAAGCAGTTCCCCGACTGGGTCGAGGAGCGGACCGTCGAGGGACGCCACGAGGTCCGGCTGCGGCGCTTCGACGAAGTGGCCCAGCGTTTCAACACCCCCGAGAAGTACCTCCTCATTCAGGGTGAAGAAGTCAGCGACCGCTTCGAGAAACTCCCACTGCACTTCAATGTCAGCAATCTCAAAGAACTCCTCACACCGCGCGGCGGCGACAGCGTCTCTCAAGTCATCCAGAACAACGTCGATGCCGCCATCGCCCAGCGCGAGCGCACCGGCCAGCCAATGATCATCCACCTCAACCACCCGAACTTCGGGTACGCGGTGACCGCTGAAGACCTGCTCCGTGTTATCGGCGAGAAGTTCTTCGAGATCTACAACGGACATCCTGGCGTCCACAATACGGGCGATCATCAGCATGCCGGGTGCGAGCCGATCTGGGACATCGTGCTGACTAAGCGGCTGGCGGAACTCAAGCTGCCGGTGATGTACGGGTTGGCAGTTGACGATGGGCACGACTATCACAAGATCCCGAGTCGCGGGGCTGAGCCGGGACGCGGGTGGGTGATGGTCCTGGCGAAGGATCTTTCGGCGGTGTCACTGATCGAGGCGTTGGAAGCAGGGCAGTTCTACTCCAGCAGCGGGGTCAAGCTGTCGCGTGTGGAGTCGAGCGAAACCGGACTCATGGTCGAGGTCGATGCCGTGGCGGGCGAGACCTACACGATTGAGTTTATCGGCACTCGCCGGGGTTACGATCCCGAGGGCCAGCCTGTCCTGGATGACAAGGGGGCCGAGGTCCACACCACTCGCCGCTATAGTCCCAAGATCGGCGAGGTACTGGCCTCGGTCCAAGGCACCCAGGCCCGCTACGAGATGACCGGCGACGAGGTCTATGTCCGCGCCCGCATCACCTCCAGCGCCCTGCACCCCAACCCCAGCGAACCCGGCGAGTTCCAGCGGGCCTGGGTCCAACCGGTTGTCGGGCTCGCCGCACGGTGAATTTGTCGCCGCTCAACAGCGTAGCGGAATTCGTAAGAATTTCGCCGTATCGAGACGCGGATGAGCGGGCTGCTCCGCCTCGACGACTTCGCTTAGCAGCGAAACGGGGGGATTACCCTTCGTCGCTCAACCCTCAACGCTTTCCCCCATGACTGCCCCGACTCTCGACGATCGACTGCGCATGCGCCAGCGTCCTCCGGGCCGCTCAGCGATGTTCCAGTCGTGGCGAGAGCTGTTGTTCCTGCACTGGGATTTCCCGGTGGAGCAGATTCAAGCCACGCTCCCGCCCGGTCTGCATGTCGATACCTTCGATGGAAAGGCGTGGCTCGGAGTCGTCCCGTTTCGGATGCGGCAGTTGCGACCGTGGTGGTTCCCTCCGGTCCCCGGCGTGACGAACTTTCTGGAGATGAACCTCCGCACGTATGTCCACGATGACCGGGGCATTAGCGGCATCTGGTTCTACTCACTGGAGGCCAACCACGCGCTGGCCATCTGGGGAGCGCGGCGGTTCTATCACCTGAATTACCAACACGCCCGGATGAGTCACTCGCACGACACCACGACCGGCTGGACTGAGTTCAGCTCGCACAGGACCGGAGCCAGTCCCGACCTGAACTGCCA
>JANOKO010000854.1:0-1081 GCA_031419335.1 Planctomycetota bacterium | reverse complement strand
CCGGCCACATCGGTTAACCGGAAATTCCGCCCGTTGTACTTATACGTCAGCTTCTCATGATCGAGTCCCAAGAGATGCAGGATCGTGGCGTGCATATCGTTGAGATGCACGCGGTTCTCGGCGGCTCGGTAGCCGATGTCGTCGCTGGCTCCGTAGGTCGTGCCGCCCTTGATCCCGCCGCCCGCCATCCAACTGGAGATGCAGTGCGGGTTGTGGTCGCGGCCTGGTTTGGCTCCGGTCTGAGCAATCGGCAGACGGCCAAACTCGCCGCACCAGATCACCAATGTGTCGTCGAGCAGCCCGCGCTGGGCGAGGTCGGTGAGCAACGCTCCGACCGGTTGATCGGTCTCCTTCGCGAACCCGGAGTGGTTCCCGTGGATGTCAGCGTGGCCGTCCCACGAGAGTTGGTTGTCCATCCCGCCCGAGTAGATCTGCACATACCGCACGCCGCGTTCCAACAGCCGCCGCGTGGTCAGGCACTGCCGAGCAAAGGCATCACACGGCTCCACACCGATGCCGTACATGTCCTGAATGTGCTTCGGCTCGGAAGCGAGGTCGAGGGCCTCGGGAGCTGCGGTCTGCATGCGGAAGGCGAGTTCGAAGCTCTCGATGCGGGCAGCGAGTTCGCCTTCGTGCGGTTGCTGGGTGAGGTAGTTTTGGTTGAGTTGCTTGAGGAGGTCGAGCTGGCCGCGCTGGGACTCGTTGGTCATCTCCCCCGCGCGGACGAGGTTGTCGATGGCTGCCCCTTGCGGCTTGAGGTGTGTCCCCTGGTAGACCCCCGGCAGGAACCCCGCACTCCAGTTGGCCGCGTGTCCCTTCGGCAGCCCGCGTCCCTTGGGATCGCTGAAGACCACAAACGCGGGGAGGTTACTGCTCTCGCTCCCCAGACCATACGTGACCCACGACCCGACGCACGGGAACCCCATGCGTGGGATGCCGGTGTTCATCGCGAACAGGGCCGGCGAGTGGTTGTTCGACTCGGTGTACCCCGAGTGGATGAATGCCATGCGGTCGACATGCTCGCCGATGTGCGGGAAGATCGACGAGATCATTTTGCCGCACTCCCCGCGCGGCGTGAACT
>JANOKO010000853.1:0-2271 GCA_031419335.1 Planctomycetota bacterium | reverse complement strand
CCCACAGGCCAGTCTCGATTTGCTCGGTCATTCCATACGTGTTTCACACCCGTCTTGCACCAACAAAACTCACGAGGTAGCACGCTACCTGCCAAGTACGCACACTCGACCTCGAATAACTTCGAATCATGCACAACCTCTCCGAGTACGTAGGTTCCATTGCTGTGGGCGACGACGAAACACTTTGACCCTGGGAATTGCGATCGCTCGAGTATGTAGCGATCGCGAAACACTTGCGTACAGCGCTGACGCTCAGACGGCAGCAGGAACTGAAACGCGCTGAAATACCCGTAGGTGATCGATGCGATTCGAGGAGAGTGATAATTGGTTTTGTCAGCCTTTTCCTTGGCAGCCTTTTCAATCGCATAGGTCAATGGTTCGTGCCATTCTCCGAAATCGCGAATGCCATGGATCAAGAACACGAGGTCAGGCGAGTCATCTGACGTAGACAGCATCTTGGACTCTTGGTGTGATATTTTGGATACAGCCTTGAGCTCTTCCTCTAGGGGCACTTTGGCCGTAGCCACTCTCTTCTTATCATCCTCATTGTTGCTCCCCGGTCGAGGCGTTAGCTTGAATGTGTGATGATTGACACCAGCCAACGAATCGCGAACCTGATAGTTTTGGAAAAACTGGAATTCGTAGGAGTCCTCGTCTCCAACCCACCAGTCGTCACGCCCTTTGATAAAGAACGTCAAAGGCCAAACGAAGTCCTTCTTCGTAATCTTGTCGATCCATCTTAACCGTAACTCAGTGATCCATTTGGTTCCTCGGATCAAGTGGGATCCGAGGAATGTTTCCATTCGAAATCCTACAAACAGCTGTAACGATGCGAGCAGAAAAAGAGCCATCGCTGCCGTGAGTTGGCCTTGAAACCAGAGGGGGCCAAGGGTTGACACAACGAGTCCAGCCCCAGCGATGGCGAGGGCGAGCAGCCACAGCCATCGCTCAGCAACAAACAAGCCGATCTTTTGCCTCATGTCATACGGGATGAAGCCACGGTTGGTAGCAGCCAAGAGAATCATACGATCGACACGATGCTGGCACGGTAGTTTCAGTTCCAAGTAAGCAGCTCTCAACAATACAGCCCCCATGCTATGGCCGACCAAGATCAAAGGACGTTCCGGAAATTCTAGATGCAACTCCATGATCGATTTAGCGGCTCGTGATACGACCGTAGAGGGATGCTCCGTTGACAACGCGAGAGACAACCAAGATTGCCAACGTGGAGGTCCATAACGAAATGGCATGAGGTACGCAGGAGAGAATTGGACCAGGAGAATTTCCTCCAGCAGCCCTTTGTACTGAACGGGGGTCGCGTTGAATCCGTGAATAAAGAACAGAATTGGCGAATCTTCCCGGCTTCTCGAAGGTCCATCCCAGACGTACCCTTTCTGGAGACACTCCTCGAAATCCTCAGTGTGGCGTTCAGACATGACCTATGCCTATCTGTGGGAGTCGCTGATTCATGCCGGAAAGGAGAAGTTGAGACGGAACAATTCAGGACCTTGCGACATTGGTCATGAAAGGAATTGAGTGTGGTCCGCCAGCCTACCCACTGGGATTCTATCAACTCCGGTTTGCCATTTTCTATTCACTACTGCCAACCCCGGCTGATCCCTGAAGTGGACCAACTCCCATTGCCCCTCTCGTGGCATATCGCGTTTCCAGTGAATCCACCTCATCAGCTTCATACTCATGCTGATGAGTTCTTCGGAGGCGCTCGAACAAGATTTCGAATCCCATTCGCCATCCACTGGGTCGAATACAACTCGAACTACTGATCCGTGAGAAAACACAGGGAGCCACGCATCGGAGAAACAGAGACATTTTCGGAAGAGGGTTCGTTCCGGTTCACTGTTTTTGTTTTTCGAACTCCCAGTGACCCACGGGTTCACTTTGCGGGGTGTTTTGGTATAGATTCAGGGTGGCGTCGTATCCGCCATTGTTGCCACATGTTGCGATGACAATGGATTAGACCGAGACCTCTCAGTCGTTCTCCAAAACGCCCGGATTTCGATATTTCAAACCGCTCCCCCGGTTTTCGGACCGCGAACTCTCTCACTCTCTGTCCAAAGCACCCCTTCAGGTTAAAACACCGTTTGGGACCGCGAACCGGACCCAACCCTGATTGCGAACTTTCTCATGCTGTAACAGAACTGTCCGGCTAACTTTCAGCGGTCGCATTGGACGTGAGGTAAATAGCACAGCTTTCGATGTCTCGATTTTCGCACGATTTCAATTCGGACGACCGTTCGCCACTCTGATTTG
>JANOKO010000852.1:0-14574 GCA_031419335.1 Planctomycetota bacterium | reverse complement strand
GGGTGGCAGGCCGCCTGCCGCAGACGCAGTAACGCCTCGAGTACATGGATCTTCGAATTGGCGAGTCCCTTCTCCTGGACCTTCTGGCTGAGGGATAAGCGATAGTGGTCGCGCAGGTCGTTGTAGAGCTTCAGGTGCTTGGGAGACATCTCACAGTACAGAACCTGTTCCGACTTCTCGGGCAGTCCCTTCAGCACCTGCCCCTTGGTGCGTCGCAGCACAAACGGCGAGATCGCCTTGGAGAGCCACTGCAGCGACTCTGGTTCGGCGGATGCCCCACGAGCCACACGCTGGAATGCTGTGGAGTTTCCCAGCAGGCCGGGATTGATGAACTCGAACAGCGACCAGAGTTCTCCCAGATGGTTCTCGATTGGTGTGCCCGACATCGCCAGCCGGTGCCGTCCCTTGAGCAGCCGCGCCGCTTTGGCTGCTTGCGCATTGGAATTCTTGATCGCTTGAGCCTCGTCGAGGATCAGATACTCGAAATCAATCTCTCGCAACTTCTCAATGTCGTTCCGCATCGTGCCGTAGGTCGTGACGACGAGATCGATCTCCGCGAGGTCTTCGAGTCCGACTCGCTCTTTACCGGTGTAGTTCAGCACCTGGAGTTTCGGCGTAAACTTCGTCGCTTCGGCAACCCAGTTGAAGACGAGACTTTTCGGCACGACGACCAGTGAAGGACGCTTCTGGGAACCGTCCTTGAGTTGCCGCTGCCGCAACGTCTCCAGCCAGGCCAAAACCTGCACAGTTTTGCCCAGCCCCATGTCATCGGCCAGACAACCGCCCAGCTTCAGCTCATGCAGGCATGCCAGCCAGCCTTGCCCGTGCTTCTGGTAGTCGCGGAGGGAGCCCCCGAACCCTTTGGGATGGGGGATCGCTTTGACCTTGTGTGTCTGGCGGAGCTTGGCGCGGAGTTCCTTGAAGCCGAGGTCGAACGTCGCCTTCTCGTCACTGGCCAACAGAGCATCGAGCAGCAGGGCTTGCGACGATTGGAAACGAACCTGTCCGTGCTCCAGGCTGCCGAGATCGGCCATCCGTCCGAATCGCTTGATCCAGTCCTCCGGAAGCAGGCCAAAGCTGCCATCATCCAAGCGGATCGTCTTTTCCCCGCGCCGCACAGCTTCCAACAGCTTGGGCAACGTGGTTGAGCCAGACTCGAAGTCGACCTGTCCGTCCAGATCGAACCAGTCGATATTCGTCGGCGAACTCGAGGTGACGCTGAGTTTCAAATGACCAGCGGTCCGCAGCCGCTCGTTGTTGGCTTCGACGATCCAGCCCGCGTTTGTGAGCTTCCGCGCGAGGTCGGGAAACTGGTTCAATTCGCAGCGCAGTTCGGAAATGCCATCCCAGTACCCGCTGGTCACTACCTGGAGGGTGTGAGCTTGTCGGATCAGCTCTCGCTCGAAGATCCGATTGCGATTGTAGAGTACGCCGTTCGTCGCATCGAACACCAAATTGATCGATTCGCTTGGGGAAACGCGGCCCTCTCCATACTGGTACTTCAACCGAGCACTGACTGTTGTTTTCTTACCGCTGGGGCTCAGATCAACCATCAGAATGGCGACCGGATCAATGGTCGCGGTTGAGCAGAACTCTTCGGGGAAGCGTGTGGCCGGTGTGGGAGAGACCGTGGAGAGGTACTGCAAAAACGTCCCGCGCTGGTCGTCTGTCACCAACCACGGACGAGGAGCCAACGTTCCAATCCAGGGAGTGTCCGACTCGTCTGCCAACATCCCAATCCGGTCTTTGAACAAGACCAGTCGAGTGTTGCTTATGATGACATCGGAGAGTGGAGCGCTCGTATGTCCATCGTATGTGGCCAACTCGCCACTGACGGTCCACCCCGACAGATCGGCCAGACGCTGAGCCGTGAGCTGGAATCGATAGGGCACTGCATCCCAGCGAATTGGCTGGACATGGTCCCAGGGCTGCTGGCCCGTGAGGATCCAGACCAACCGACCCGTGGCGGCCAGCCGAGGAAAGATGCTCTCAGCATCGTTGGGATCAAGTGACAACTCATGCTCGCGTTTGCGAGTGGAAGCGAGGCGTTTCCGCCAATCATATTCTTGATACGGGGTACTCAACAGCTGCGTGAGGAACTCGCGTTCCATGCGCGTTGTGGCCGCGGCGATCGCTTGATATTTCGTCTCGACCAGCTTGGGTTTCGATAACGACCCGTCCGCCCCTAGCGTTCGCACGAACAAATCGACGGCGACTTGATCCTCGGAGACGGATCGACTGGCGTTGATGGCGTACCAGAGTTGGGTATCGAGTGAGTGAACCAGCGGTCGTTGGATCTGGCGATCCGAGCGGATCTCCTGTAAGGCGCTCATCCAACTGTTTTGAGCAGTCACAGCAGGCATTGTGGGGCTAGCCGAAATCAATCCACCGGATGATGCCCCCCGTGCTGGGGGAGTTGAAATGGTCGTAGCACGCGCCAGTGTGGTGGCCGTCGTCGGAATGACGTGTGTCGCGAGATCGATTTCCACCTCATCCATCTCCGATTCGAAGTCAACTTCATCGGGATAGACATGCGCGAGGTTGAGCGCCCGAGTGCCCGGCGGCCCCCACCCGGAGAGGCTATTCGCCGACAACAGCGCGGCCCACAAATGCTTACAACTGCGTCCATCTTCGGATCGAGGACAACTGCAAGTGGCCTCAATCAGCTGATCTTCGTGCGAGTCGGAACAGTTGAGATAGACATCATAGGGCGTTCGCTGGCTGCCCTGGACGGTGAAGTGAACAATGTCACCGACCCGTCGGACGAGCTGGACATGATTCCGCTGAAAGTACCGCAGCCCCTCACCCAAGGAGTGGCTGTCAAACTCATGCGACAGTCTTCGAGAAATCATGGCGTCCCTGCCGAAATTGGCGTAGGCATCCCGTCACCAGTGGGCTGCGAACGCCGTGGTCGTGAACTGAGTCCCGTGAATGTAACTCCGGAATGACATGCTTGCCACTCACCGAATTGTCGCTGACCTTAATAAAATCAACTGCGCGGGTATGGATTCCAGGCTGGTGAGGGCGGCGCGATCAAAGACGGTCGTGCCGTCAATGATTGCTGGAGAGGAAATGCTATCTGCAAGATCAATCGTTCCGAACGTGGCCCCGAACAGTGAGGCTCCCAGGAACTGGGCCCCACGCAAATCGGCCCCACGCAAGTCAGCCCCTTCCAGATCGGCTGCGATCCCATTGGAATCGGGACAGAATGTGGCCCCGCGCAAGTCGGCTCGCTCCAGATGGGCCCCCGACAGGTTGGCCCCGTCAAAGCAACTGCCGCGCAAGTCAGCCCCTTCGAAATGGGCATCGCGCAGCTTGGCTCCGCCTGCCTGCAATCCCATCAGATCCATCCCTGTGGCCATGAGTCCTCGCAAATCAAGCTGGCTGAAGTCACGGGTGGCGATCCGTTCCCGCACGGTTTTCAGGTCAAAATCTGGGGCGAGGAATCGCTCCTCGTGCCACGGTCTCGCCCCGTTGTGGTATCCCGCCATCGCTTCCCAATACCCCAGCCGGTCATCCTTCAGCAGCTCGATCCGTGCCAGCCATTTCAGGCTTTTGTAGAAATACCGTCCGGGTGTAATGATCCGTACTGGCCCCCCATGTTCCGAGGAAAGGGGGAAGCCGTCAGCCTCGAAAGCAATCAGAATATCCGCCTCATGGGCCACAGTGAGCGGCAACGAGGTCGAGTGCGCCCGCTGGCTCTGGGCCACGAACGACACGAACCGAGCCGTAGCCAGCGGTTGACAGACCTCCAGCAGGGCTGAAAGAGGCACGCCCGTGAACTCAACACCCAGTCGAGACCAACGAGTCACACAATGAATATCAATCCGGCGCGTCACCCGGGGCCACGACTTCAGCTCATCCAGCGTCCATATTCGGTCTCGCTCGACCACACCGGAACAATGGATCGCCCACGGACCAACAGGGGCGGATGCAGTACGCTCACCCACGACCGGCCACTTTCCGGGAGCGACGTGCTGCTGCCCAGGTGGCAAAGCAACAGTTGGTGGCGTTAAGGGTGTCATGGCGTATAGAACGAGACTGAGTTCGTGAACCCACAGGACATCGACCGCACCCATCGGGCTGGTGCATGGATGGCGTCAAGTGGCTGTGGAGAAATCGCAGGAATGAATGACGAACCGGGGGACACGGCCTGCCCGAAAGAGTAGCGACCCCCCTCAAAGAATAGCAGTCTGCGCTCCATCCAACAGGCTACAAAGGACTTGTGATGTTGATGAATTCACTCTTTCCGTTCAGAGAGCAAATCGAAGACGGTCCAGAGAACTGTGGGGAATTCATTGCGGCAGGGCCCGAAGCCGGGTACACTGTTGGGCTTCTGTTTCACCCCGACCTGTGGAGCCCGTGATGGTTTACCGACCTCGTACCAAGGCGAAAATCGCCAAAAAACAGAAGCGCTGCTCGAAATGCAATGCTCTGGTCAGTTATCGCGCCCGATGCAAGAAGTGCCATAAGGTTGTTAGCTAACCTCTTGTTGTGGAGCGGGTTACAATGAGTGCCGAGTCACGACTGACCGAGTTGGGTTTGGTTCTTCCTCCCGTTCCCAAGGCGGGTGGAATCTACAAGCCAGTCGTTCAGGTGGGCAATCTGCTCTATGTGTCGGGGCACGGTCCGATGCGGCTCGATGGGACTTTGATTACCGGCAAAGTGGGGCTCGACCTGACCGAAGAGGAGGGCTACGAGGCCGCACGCGCCGTCGGGCTTACTCTCTTAGCCACTGTGCGGCACGGACTTGGGTCGCTGGATCGCATCCATAGAACGATCAAAACGCTGGGGATGGTCAATGCCACTCCCGATTTCCAGAGGCACCCAGCTGTCATCAATGGGTTTAGTCAATTGTTGAAGGATCTTTTCGGCGAAAACGGCGTCGGAGCGCGGAGTGCGGTCGGCATGGGGTCGCTTCCTGGTAATATCGCTGTGGAAGTGGAAGTCATTTTTGAATTGACGAATTGACATCCGCTGCTGAACGGCACTCACCAGCCCGAAACCGACCTTTTGATTTTTTCTCGTGCAGGACTCCATCACAGGGAATTTTGAGGTGGTTTACGGTATCTTCACTGATGTGCGATCCGGCGTCTGTCGCGCGGGAACGAATCCACGAACATCACAAGCTTGGAGATTCTCATGAAACGAATTGCTGCTGTCGCATTGGCCATGGGTTTGATGGTCGGCTGTGAACCGACTGCGGATAAGCCAGCGGAAACGGCCGTTCCGGCGCACGATCCCGCAGCCTACATGAAGCAAATGCAGGGGAATATGAAGGGGCCAGAAGACGCTCCCCCAGGGACAGCACCGGCTGTGGGCGGCGAAGCCGCGCCGACCACTGAAACACCACCAACCACTGATGCTGCACCACCAACCACTGATGCTGCACCAGCAACCACTGATGCTGCACCACCAACCACCGATGCTGCACCACCCGCAAATCCGTAATTACGGTGAACATGGATTCCGAAACAGTGGTGGTCGGCCTTCTGGCAGTCCACCACTGTTTTCATTTTGGAACCGAAAACTCCTGATGGGGCGAACTCACACCTGCCAATTGCGGACATCGAGATCATCTGGTGGAACCACCAACTCGATCATACCCTCCGAGGGCACTCGGTCGAGGCTGGTGCGGCCATCGAACAACTCCAAATAAAAATGGACGGATTGTCCAGTGGTCAGTCCCAAGTCTGCCAGCGGGACGATCACGACGGCGACATCCTCAATCGCTGCGACGGAAGTCGTCGGCTCTGGAGTTCCGCCGCGTACAAGAGTCACCTCAGCGGCTCCCGACGAAGCGGCTCGGACGCGGACTTCATGCCCATCCGGTTCCAAAAAACGGACACGGAGTTCCTGACCCGGTTGAATTGTATCCCGAGCCGTGTCCGTGGTATCGCAGCGAACCAGGAGCGACTGACGATCGAACCCGAAATGGAGTTCTCGAATCATCCCTTGCGTCACTCGAGCCATCGTGCCCCGTTCGGACCCCGCCATGAAGTGGCCCGCAGACATCCACTCGAAATACCTGCGACGCCCATCCGGTTTCACGCTGAGCAGACGCCGCGGCTGTCCGTGGAGGCTGGCCTTGTGAATGCGGCAGATCGGTCGCAGCAGAATGGTCGGCGGTGATTCGCCAAACATCCGGAAAACGTTCTGCAGATGTCGTCGGAAGAGCTGGTCAAACAAGTCATCTTGGCCGGAAGAACGATCGTCGCCATACCACCAACACCAATCGCTCCCTTCGGCAATGTCGAGTTCGCGCCACGCCTTGTTCAGAGTGGCTTCATCGAACCGCCCGCTGGCGACCTGCTTCTTCAGAAACTCACGGGCCAAGTGCAACACATCCCACGCCTGACGGTCCTCAGAGTGGCCGATCCAGATGTAGAAGTCGGAGTTGATCCAGCTTCCCGCGTGCAGCTTCTGCAGCCTCTCCGGTGCTGGGGCGGCCTCCAAGTGGTCACACATCCGCATCGGCTTCACATCGGCATGCCGGACTGCCTCGCGATAGAGGGTCCGCAGAAACACCACGCCCCCATCGCGATAGTGCTCCCAACAATTCTCTCCGTCGAGGATCACGGGAACGAGTACCGGAGTGTCGCTTTTATCTCTCCGGACAGCGCGGCCTACGTCCGCACACGCATTGAGGATGTGATGAGCTGCGGAGACCGGATCCTGGCGCTGGGCCTCGAACCCAATGAAGTCGCTCAGTCCGAGGTCGCGGAAGATGAGCTGAAGCGACTTCCCCTGGTGCTCCCAGCGCCAGGGTCGGTAGAGCAAGTCGGGGCGGTTGATGCGCTTGTGGTTGTCTCGGTGAATCGCCCCGTCGAGTGACCGCGAGAGTATCCCCTCATCGGTCGCGATCCATTGAATCCCCGCTTCGATGATGGCCGGAAGGATCTCCGCTGAGACAGACCCTTCCGAGGGCCACATCCCGCGCGGCTTGCGACCGAACAGCTTCTCATGCAAATCGACAGCGGTCTTGATCTGCCGGACCGCGTCTTCCGCATAGCTGTCAAGCGACGCCGGAAGTTGGCAATTCGGCATCGCTTGTCGCGCCGATCGCTTGTCCCACAAGAGCGGCAAGATGGGGTGATAAAAGGGTGTGGTCGTGAGTTCGACCTGGCCGCTCTCCTGCAATGCCTTGTGGAGTGGAATGACGCGGGCAATGACCTCTCGCTGCTTATTCAGGAGCCAGAGCTTCTCGGCCTCGGTGTAATCGCGGGCTTGCTCGCGAAACTCGCGCAGGTCGGCGTCCTGCTCGAACAGCAGCTCATGAAACCAGCACAGATTGTGCCACACTTGCAAGTCGAGCAGATCCTGGGTCGACATTCGTGCGAGTGCGGCATCGGCTCCAGACGGCTGTGTGAAACGCTTGCGATGGAGTTCCAGATACCGGGGAAACGGGCGAATCATCGATTCCAGATTCGCCGCAAAGAAGTTGTCAACGACATAGCGTGCATCATGCGTACTCAGCCCGTCGGCTGGCATGCGCGAAACATCGAGATGCCGGTCACTGCCCCCATTCACGTAACGCTGGATCTGCACCAGCAGGCTGGGGACCAAGTTGATCGAGCAGCGAAACTCGGGCACCTCTTGGACATGGAGGGCCATCCCTATGTAGTCCTTGGTCGAGTGAAACCGGACCCACGGCATGAGCGTCTCTCCGGTCACATCGTCCGGGTAATACGGTTGATGCTGATGCCAGAGAATCGCCAGGGAGACAGGACGCATGACGGTTTCCTTGAGAGACACGAGCTGCGCGGGGAGTATAGCAAGCGAGGTGGGATCTCGTCGGCACAAGTTGTGGAATGTAGTTCGACGGTTCGCGCCGAAAGACACGACGCAGGGCATCATGCCTGCATTCAATGCTCCGCGACGCTGTCAGTGGTCCTGCGACGAATCCGTTCTATCATGAGCGACCATCCGCTCCCCCTTCCCCCTGTGAGAATCACTCCGATGCCCGGCACTGTCGATTGGTACTACCACCGCAAGGGTTGCGTCACTTGCCAGAAGATGGACGCACTGCTGGCCTCATTGGAGATTACGGCCAAGGAAACCGTTTCGGCGAATCAGAACAAGTGGGGCGTGGCGGAGGCACTCAAACTCATCGGGCGCTGTACGCGGCTCGTTGCCAGCAAGGGAACCAAGCCGATCGAGATCGACCTCCAGAAGAACCCGCACACGGCAGAGCAGTTGCTGGCGATCATCATCGGCCCGACGGGCAACTTGCGGGCTCCGACGATCCGCCGACGCAAGACCCTCTTCGTAGGGTTCCATGCGGTGACGTTCGCGGCGGCCCTGAGCGGGAAATAAGCAAGCGTCCGACATCTGCTGGGTGGTACTCCCGCAGACACCACCATCCGATTGACACCGGTCGCTCGCCGTGAACTCAGGACTCCGCACCCTTGGTGAAAAGCCTCAACCCAATGCCATAGTGCGTCACGCCCGCAAGTATTAAATTCCCAGCCGCCAACAGGGTTGTCCATGAATACACAAGGAGGTCGCCTCCGCTTCCGACTCCCCAAAGTCCGATTAGGAACATCGCCCAGGCCAGCAGGTTACCAGCCAAAGCAATCCCCGCACCAAACACGAAAGCAATCATCGGAACTGCCCAATCCACGGAGACAGAAAAAAAACTGGCCAAATGCACAGACAACACGACGAAGGTGTAATAATAGACCACGAACAAGGCCAAGCCGGGATTCTGTTGCAGGTAGAGAAGAAATTCGCCCAGCACCGGCGCAGAAGTCAAACACAGAACGCTCAGCGTCGGAATCAACCCGATCATGCCTCCTGCCAGCTTCGAATAGGCAATCTCGGGGATCGACTTGGGAAGGGTCAACAACGTGGACCAAGTCTGATTGGTGATCTCGGGGCGAAACAACTTCCCGGCCAGAAAGCACAATTCGATAGGCAATAGCCCATAGAAGATGGTCCACGCCATGATGGTACAGGCATCAAGGGCTCCTTCCCAGTAACCCTCTCCGAACAAGACGCGGATATAAGTAATGGTCGCAAAGGCGCAGAGGTAGAGCACTGACTTGATGGTGAGAGCCCGCAATCCACCGCCGACTTGGCGAAAATCTTTCCAGCCCAGCGCCCAGTTCCAGACGGTGCTGGAGTCTCGCTTGGTACGGGTCAGAAGCCGCACCAGCAGGCTCTTCCGCTGTGGCCCGCCGCTCATGTGCCGCATTGTGAGCGGATCAAAGACCAGCCACGCGACCAGAAACAGTCCAGCACCGATGGACAGATTCGAGATAACTTGCGGGCTCCACGCGCTTCCCTTGAAAGATGTCGTCAGAATTTCAAAAAAGAGACGGCCACTGGCTGACCATGAATTGAGTGGCAGGACCACTTCTTCCATGAAGTAGCGACTCCATTCCAATGGGATCCAGCCATGCCTCGCGAAATACTCCAGCCCCCCCCAGCAGAACACCGGACCCAAACGCCCCACCACCATGAACGCGAATGCCCAGACGCAGGCCGAAGCACTGGTGGGTCGCCAGACCGAACATAACAACCCGAGATTCCCCAACAGAATCAGGTGTGCGAGCAGCATCAGGTAGCTGGCCCAGATCTGTTGCCACGACACCCCGCCCAGTGTCACAGTCATCCATGTGAATGGAAACTGAATCGAGATCAAGACGACTGCGGCCAGCATCCGAGGGAGCCACTTCCCCAGGAGCAGCGACAACGGGCTAACATTCGCCATGCGCAGCAACCCCAAGGTCTGTTGCTCCGTTTCCTCACTGATCGATATGGAAAAAAATGTCCCTGCGGCCAGTGTGACAAAGACCCAATTGGCCCATGTCATCGCTTTGAAGATGACCACACCCGGAGCGGACCAATTGTCCAGTGAGATCCAGCCGATGAACAAAATCAACACGACGACGCTCGCCAATCCCATCCGCAAGATGTGGCTTTTGATGTCGCGTGACTCCGTGCGCAACGCCCGGACCAACAGCGCCAGGGTCTTGTTCATGTCCGCACGCCCCGCTCTGTCAGGTCCATGAACGCATCATTCAGCTTCCGCTGATCCCGCTGGAACCCGGCGATCGGTACCCCCATCGCCAGCAACTGAGTCAGCATCGAGTTCGCGTCGATGTCCGCCGCGTCTGCTGTCAACCGGAACTCCGGCTTGCCCTCGACCGGTTCCACAGTGGCCACTCCCGCCAATTCGGGCAGCCGAGGTGCCCAGACCTCGATGTCGACTTCGATCCGCAGCCGGTAGACCGGGTGCCCCTCCTGGGCATACAGCAGATCATCCATGTGCCCGCTGTACTTGGTCATCCCCCGGTCGATGATCGTCACGCTGTCGCATAGCTCGGCCAGTTCGCTGAGGATGTGGCTGCTGATGAAGATCGTCTTTCCCATGCGTCGCAGCTCGCGGAGGATCTCCATCAACTCGATGCGGGCGCGTGGGTCGAGGCCCGAAGCCGGTTCATCGAGCAGCAGCAGGTCCGGGTCGTTGACCAGCACGCGGGCCAGGCTAACCCGCTGCTGCATCCCGCGCGAGAGCCCTTGGATGAGGTCGTCCTTGCGGCCCTCCATGTCGGTGAGAGCGAGGACATCGCCCACGATCACCTCGCGGCGTTTCGACACATGCCCATACGCGGCTGCGAAGAAGTCGAGGTACTCGTAGACGGTCATCTGTTTGTACATGCTGAAGTGGTCGGGCATGTACCCGAGCTTCTGGCGGATGGCCTTCACATCGGTGCGGACATCCATGCCGAACACGCGAATGCGACCGGTCTGCGGACGCAGCAGCGTGCAGATCAGCTTGAGCGTGGTCGTCTTGCCCGCCCCGTTCGGTCCGACGAAGCCATGCAGCGTCCCGGCTCCGACCTGAAAGCTGATGCCGTTCAAGGCCCGATGGTCTTTGAACAAGTGAGTGACTTTGTCGACTTCAATGACGGGGGTACTCATGCGAAGTCCTTCCAACAGTGGGGGTAGCAGAAGTCGTGAGACTTCTGACGAGTCATGTCTTCAGCACATCAAGGAGCGGCAGTGGTGGCCATCGACGCATCTACCTTCGAGACGAACAACACCTTGCCCGAGGCCGGGTAATCTCTCGGCAGGAACTCCGCCGGGGCGTCGCAGTAGACCAGGATCTGCCCTCCCTCGAACGCATTCGCCGCGTTTGGAACTGTCGGGGAATCCATGCCTTGGTACTGGGGAGACAACGAAGTCGATGTGGCGACTTGTACAAGGTAGGCGATCAAGTTCTTCTCCATCTGAACGGGATTATGCCGGCTGTACCCGTAATCGTATTCAATGGGAAACTGACTCTTGACGGGCATGCCGAGGGATGAGTTTGTCCACATAGCTCCCTGACGAGTCAAGGCGTAGACTTGTCCCGCCGACAGGAGATAGACCTGTGCACTCTCTGGAATCCCCGCTCCCAACTGGACCGAGACTTTCTGAAAAGTCGGATTGAGTTCCAGTGCCTGGACTTGAATCGAGTAGTCTGCCTGGGTCGGTAAGACCGACGATGCCTGATAGGAGCACGCAGAAAATGGGGGGATGTCCGCGACCACCCCGGCATAGGGGCGATTGATGATCGTGGCGTTCCCGGAGAACGCTGGACCCGACTCCAAACTCAACACGGCACCCTCTCCTTGAGCCGGGATCTCATAGCTACCGCCCTCGGTGACGAACAAGCTGCCGTGCTTGTTCAAGGCCACCCGCTGGTTCCCAAGGGGATATGCCACCATCATCTCGCGCAGGCCCATCGTCTCATCATAACCCCGCTTCCCGATCTCCGCGTACAACCAACTGAAGAGCAATACCGTCCCCAGGATCATCGCGTACGTCACGCGGAAGTCTCCTCGCTTGCGGCTTACCAGCCAGATCCCCGGAAACAGAATCAGCAGATAGATAAATGCCAGAAAGAAAATCAGCCGCCAGTCGTGATCCGGTCGCACCATGTTCCGCAGCGTCTGAAACAACTGCTTCACACCCTCGGTGGCTGGGTCGGTCTCGTATTGTTGGTATGCATTCGGGTTGTTCGGGTCGAAAGCGGACTGGGCAACTTCGTTGATCAAGCCAGGGATCTGACCGGCATCCTGGACGATCCCGACCCGTATGACGACCCCTTGACCGACGAGAAAGCGGTCGGCGGGAACATTGAGTTCATCGAGCGGAGACGGAAAACGCAACGACTGACCATCTCGACCATTCAAGAGATACAGCCGGCCCCCGCGCCCGAGCCAATCTCGAAAGGCCCGGCCGCGCACTTGGTCCCAACGCGGGACATGATCCAGCACCACACTCCCCAGCGTCTCAGTCCCCGCCGCCCCGGTCGGGAAGTCATTGTCTTTGAAGACCACGATCCCCCTGAGTGGAGAGGAGACGCCCTGGTCTGCAACGAATTGCACTGCCACCTGAGTTGTGAACTCCCGAGTCGGGTATTGAAAGTCGAAACTGTCCGGCTTTCTCTGCCCCCAGCGGACTTGCCATTCCGGTTTATCACTGCCGATGAATGGGAGGAATTGGACTGTCCGCACCTCACCCGGACCGATATAGACATCCGGCTCGATCAGGGGGATGACTGAACTGCCAACATGCCCCAGCTTCGTCAGCTCGACTGCGCCCCGAAACGCGTCGGGGGAAGTGTTGTGGAGATCGATCGAACACAGGTTAAAGGCATGTCGCTTGACCGCCCCGCTAAAACCCCAGCGGACCTCCCGAAACTCCAAAGCCTGGGCCAACCCGCATCCACACGTCAATATCCCAAGCAATACAACCGCCCGCAGCAGTCCAGCCGCTCCCGAAGTCCCGCACCGTCGATGCGAGAAAACTGAGCCAGTCGCTCCGTTTTCGGCGGGAACAATCGATGAGTCTCGCATGAATCTCGGCCCCAGGTGATGAGTCGTCTACGCCACAACGCACGCGAGTGTTGGAAGGATCACCACATGATAGTGGCCAATCGTTAGATTTTCGCGGCTGATGAGTGTTGTGAAGGAGGGCCGGTCATCTGTCGTGCTCATTTCAACAGTCTGCCACGTCCGAGCTGCCTCTCAGCAGGAGCGTGTCTTGACCCGGCTCCACCTGTGGCCGCTTTCCGAGCGGACCTGGACTCGCTACCGTGGGATGCCGCGACCCATTCCCGCCGAGGAGGCCCGCATGCTGAGTATCATTGTTCCTGTCCTCAATGAGGCGGACAGCCTGCGGGAACTTCTTGCACAAATCGCGAAGAGCTGCGCCGGGTGCGAGCAGCCTTTCGAGTTGATCTTCATTGATGACGGGTCAACAGATGGGTCGTGGTCGATCATCCAGGGACTCGCCACAGCTCATCCGGAGGTCGGGGCGATTCGTTTCCGCCGCAATTTCGGCAAGGCCGCCGCCCTCACTGCGGGAATGCGAGCGGCGCGCGGTGAACTGATCCTGATGATGGATGCTGATTTGCAAGACGACCCCGCCGAGATTCCGGCGTTCCTTCGCAAGCTGAACGACGGATTCGATGTCATTAACGGCTGGAAGGAGCGGCGGCTTGATCCGTGGCACAAAGTCTACCCGAGCAAAGTGTTCAACGGGCTGGTCGGATGGCTGACGGGGTTGTGGCTGCATGACCACAATTGTGGGCTGAAGCTGTTTCGAGCGGAGGTGGCGAAGGAGATTCGGTTGTATGGGGAACTGCACCGTTTCATTCCCGTGCTGGCCCATGCCAAGGGGTTCCAGGTGGGGGAGTTGGCGGTCAAACATCGTGAGCGGAAGTACGGCTACTCGAAGTACGGAGTCCGCCGATTTATGCGGGGGTTCCTCGATCTGCTGACGGTGAAGTTCCTGACCGGGTACGGGCAGCGACCGCAGCACATGCTGGGAGCATTCGGCCTGGGGTGCTTTGCGCTCGGTATCCTCGGATTGGGCTGGCTCAGTGTGATGTGGGTGCTGATGAATGTTTTTGGCTGGATTGAGCCGTCCCCGATCGGATCGCGCCCATTGTTGTTCTACTCACTCGGAGCCTTACTGCTCGGGGCGCAGGCCATCTCACTGGGGCTGCTGGCGGAGTTGATCGTGGCTTATACCGGTCGCGAGCAGGACACGTTCAGCGTGCGCGAGCAGATGTCGCCGCGCGGGTAGTTGTCAGTGTTCAGTCGTCAGTTCTCAGCCAATTGAGGCATGAGATCGGCGGTGCCTCTCGCAAATTGACCCAGCGAATGGAAACAGCATGCGAAGTCCAAGCTGCAAGCTGGGGATCGACCATGTTCAGTCGCGTCGCCAGTGTCAGAGAATGGGGGCACGGCACCGACTTCAAGAGCCACAGCGACTCGGCCTGGGTCAAGGACGCGATCCACGCGGCGATCGTGTCCGTGGTGGTTTCCCAGGTGTACTGCGGAGCGGGAGTCCCCTGATGGAGTGCGGCCTCGAACCACTCCCGGGCCTGGACCAGTGGAACTTGCTCCTGCTCCCAGTCACGCTCATAGTCTCTCATCCGAGAGACACGAGCGGGCGGCCACAGAGACTCTACCAACCGTGCTGTCAGCTCTAACGAATCGAGCGCCAGCCAGTGTGCCCGCGCCTCGCCCAAATGGTGTTTCCGGTCCCACTCCCTCACCAGGTCAGCTGCGG
>JANOKO010000851.1:0-3374 GCA_031419335.1 Planctomycetota bacterium | reverse complement strand
TGGAAAGGCCGTCCTACCCGTCGCCAGACGACTTCAGCGACAACGAGATGGTTGTCATTGGTGCGAGCCTCTAAACTACTCCGCCGTCGCAGACTTGCCGCCTGGTCTGCACTTCGTGTACTCCCTCTTCAGACTCAAATTGCCATGTCCCAGCTCACTGGAAATCTCCTTGTCGGCCAGTCCGGCGGTCCCACTGCGGTCATCAACGCTAGTGTCTGCGGCGTAGTACAGGAGGCGTTCAAGCATCCCTGCATCCAGGGGATCTACGGCGGGATGAATGGGATCCTGGGGATGTTGAATGAAGAACTATTCGACTTCCGCCAGGAAGACCCGGCGGTGATCGATGGGCTGAAGTATACCCCCGCTGCCGGGCTGGGGACGTGCCGGTACAAGCTGGGGTTTAAGCGGAAGGACGACAAAGGTGTCAAGGACATGGACCGGTTGTTCGAAGTGTTCCAGGCTCACAATATTCGGTACTTCCTCTACGCGGGCGGTAATGATTCCCAGGACACCTCGCACAAGATTCACCTCGAGGCGGTCAAGCGTGGGTGGGAGATGCGGGTCGTCGGTGTTCCCAAAACCATCGACAATGACTTGCCGCATACCGACCACACGCCGGGCTATGGCAGCGTCATCAAGTATGTTTGTGCGACGGTCATGGAAGTCGGGCTGGATGTTGGTTCGATGGCGACTGACGATGGCTCCTGCTGCATTATCGAGGTGATGGGTCGCTCCGCAGGTTGGATCGCGGCAGGGACCGCACTCGCTCAACGGGGGAATCCCGACAACCCTCCCCAGATCATCCTGCTCCCGGAAGTCCCGTTCGTGCGGGAGAAGTTCATCGAAAAGGTGCGCTCCGTGGTCGCACGCAACAAGTGTTGTATTGTCGTCTGCGGAGAGGGGATTAAGTACCCGGATGGCCGCGAGGTCGGGGCGGACTATTCGAGACTGGATGCCTTCGGGCACCCGGCGTTGGCCGGGGCGAGTGTCAAACTGAAAGAAATGGTCGAAGCAGATCTCGATCTCAAGAGCCGTACGGTGCTACTAGGGTATGCTCAGCGGGCTGCGGCCCATTACGGTAGTGCGATTGATGCGGAAGAATCGCATGCGTGTGGTGTGGCAGCGACCCAAGCCGCCGTTCGGGGAATCAGTGGCCAGATGGTCAAGATCATCCGGATTTCGAGCCAGCCATACCAGTGGACCACCGGGCTGCAACCTCTAGGCGATATTGCGAACGTGGAGCATTTTCTGCCCAAGGAGTGGATTTCAGCGGATGGGTTCGGCGTGACAGAGAAGTTTATCGAGTACGCCGCCCCACTGGTGGCGGGCTTGACCCGAGTGCCGGAAGTCAATGGCCTGCCGGGGTATGCGATCCTTGCGAAGCAACGGGTGCCAAAGGTTCTGCCCCCTCGCGTGTCGTAACTGAACTCTCGACCGACAAACAATTGCTGGAGGTGTTGACGGTACACTGGGCAGCCGTGTTACAGTTGGCTGGGGTGTGACTTTATGTACACTAGCGGGTTGGCCTTGCTCGAAATCCCGACAAGTCAACCGGATTTTCAGAAGAATTGTCAGAGTCTACGGGTTCGCTCTTGTCAACCCTCAGAGTCTGGGTAATCTATGCATGGTACACAGACTCTCGATCCGATTGGATGATCGTCAGTGACCCTCGCCGTGCAGGGCAACTCCATTCCCCAGCTGTGTTCGGACTTCTCGCAGAGGATCTCTCCCATGTTCATGCAATTTCCTGGTTTTACCAGCCGCCGTCGCGTGTCCCGAGTCCGCTGGTCCCAGGTCGTCGGACTGGAAACCCGCGCCATGCTGGCAGCAACCGTGACCTCGACGGCCACGTCGATCACGGTCAACGGAGCAGATGCATCCGCGGATACGATCTCGGTCGGTATCAATGGGGGTACTGGTTTTTTCACGGTCAACGGAGTCGATACAACAGTGTCGACAGCGGGTCGACTGAATGTGACGATCAATGGAAAGTCTGGCGCTGACATCCTGACGCTGGAAGCCTCGCTGGGGGCTTTGAACGGTTTCGTGAACGGCGGGGCTGACAACGATGTGATCACCGCCAACAGCACTGGGACCAACAATCTGCGAGGGAACGCGGGGATCGACAGCTATACCGGTGGGTTCGGTCGCGACACCTTCATCGTCGATCAGTTCGACGCATCGTTCGTCGATCAGGGCGGAACGCCAGATGCCATCACGCCGACGGATGCCACAGCCGGGCTGGTTCTGGCTCTCGGGGCTGCGGGGATTGAGCGACTGACCGGGACGGCGTTCGTGGACACGATCGATGCCACGGGTGAGACGATCAACGTCATCATTGACGGGAGGGGCGGAGCTGACATCCTGACCGGTGGCGGCGGTAAGGACACGATCCTGGGCGGTGATGACGACGACACTATCGTCGGTGGCGGCGGGGATGACGGCATCGTCGGTGGCGCGGGCAATGACTCGATCGATGGCGGAGCGGGGATCGACACGATCGATTACGTCTCTGGATTAGTTGGTGCGTCGATCGACCTGGATGCTGGCTCTGCGACCGATGGCCTGGGCGGTACAGACTCAATCGTGCTGCTCAGCGTCGAGAACGTCAAGGGCACAAACTTCGGCGACATCATCATTGGCAACGCATTGGCCAACCATATCCGGGGCCAGGGCGGGGACGACATCATCGAAGGCTTGGCGGGAGCAGACAAGCTGGAAGGGAACGGCGGCGACGATACTGTGGGCTACGCCTCCTCTCCCGCAGGCGTGAATGTCAGCCTGTTCAACGTCCTTCAAGTGGCTTCGGGAGTGGGCAGCCACGCCGCAGGCGATGTCCTCTCCGGATTCGTCAATGTCATCGGTTCGGCGTTCAACGATATCCTGCGAGGGAATACGAGTATCAATACCATCATGGGACTTGCTGGAAATGATGCCATTGATGGTGAAGCGGGTGTCGACCTGATTGACGCCGGAGCTAATGACGATGTGGTCACCGCCGACAGCGATGATGACGGCAGTATTCTGTTCACCGGTGGTTCGGGGAGCGACCAGCTCAAGGCGAAATCGTCTGCGATCGCGGTGAACTGGCTGCTGGTCAATGCCGGGTTCGAGATCATTAGCGGATCCAATATGGCCGACACGATCGATCTCACGGGATCCGTCGCGGGTGCCACCATCAGTGGTCTGGGTGGGAATGACCTCCTCACCGGTGGCGATGGGAATGACACCATCAATGGCGGTAACAATGACGACACGATCTTCGGGGGCCTGGGTGGTGACATCCTTCGCGGAGACGCGGGGGCTGACACTCTGTACGCCAACAACCTGGCCAATACAGACGACGGTATCCAGGACCGACTCTTCGGGGGTGC
>JANOKO010000850.1:0-6984 GCA_031419335.1 Planctomycetota bacterium | reverse complement strand
ATGCTGTTCAACCCCGTTGGAGTACAGAGGATTTCCTGACGAGAAGTGTTCCCCAGTGGGGTACTCGTTAACAGCTCCCCGCGTTCTGGCGAACGCAGCTATACCTTGAACTGACCACTGAACACCGAAGACATCCCGCATGACCACACTCTCCCCCGCATCCCTCGTCCAGCAGCTCCAGTGGCGCTACGCCACCAAGCAATTCGACCCGCAGCGGAAGATTCCCGCCGATGTCTGGTCCGCGCTTGAGCAGACGCTGATCCTGACCCCCTCGTCCTACGGCATGCAGCCGTGGAAGTTCTTCATTCTGAATCGTGACGCGGCTCTGCGCGAACGGCTGGTCGGCTGTTCCTGGGGCCAGCGGCAAGTTGCGGATAGCTCGCACTACGTCGTCTTCGCGGTTCGTACGGAGATCACCTCTGCGGATCTGGAGATGTATGCGGACAGGATTGCCGAGGTGCGGAGCGTCGACAAGTCGACGGTTGAGCCGCTCAAGAAAATGATCGACGGTGGCGTAGTGAGGGGGATGACCGCGAACCAGCAGCAGGAGTGGGCGAGTCGTCAGGTGTACATTGCACTCGGCAACTTCATGACCAGTGCGGCAGTGCTGGGCGTCGACACTTGCCCCATGGAGGGGATCGACCCGGCAAAGTATGACGAGATGCTCGGCCTCCAAGGGAGTGGGTACGCCACCTGTGTCGGCTGTGCCGCGGGCTACCGAGCCGAGACCGACAAGTACGCCCAACTGGCCAAGGTGCGGTACACTGCGCAGCAGGTAGTTGAGCATCGCTAACTTGCCCGTGGGATAGGCTTCCAGCCTGTCATACTTCGTACAATCTGACAGGCTGAAAGCCTATCCCACTCTGGAGCCAGCCCATGTCGACGCCGAACCAGTCCTCGGACAAGCCCCTCGATCTGGCCATCGGCGTCCCGACCGGCGGCGATGGCGAGGTCACCGCGCGCATGGCGGGCGGGCTGGTCGACATGAATTTGTCGATCTCGCCTCGCAAGAATTCGGTGCCGGTCGCGCTGCGAAATCTGGCCAAGGCGATCAACCTGGCCCTCAAGAATGATTTTCTCGAAACTGATCTGGATGGCTTGTATAAGGTCGCACGGGTCTGGAAGGGGCAGGTCCAGATCCTGCACAAGGACTACATCGGGCTGGGCGATGGGCTGTTCGCCTCGGTCGGGCGGGCGGCGAAGTCAATGCAACTTACCTTACGAGGTCCGGACGCGGCCTCGCCCGAGGGAGCGGCCTGGATCGCCGAGCATGGGACCAGCGCGTTTCGCGGTCTGCTCGGGTTGATCGGTCGCAAGCTCAACCTGCTCCAAGAGTACGAGGACAAGGTGCCAATGTTCGTTCAACTGACACTCGACCGGCTCGAAGCCCGACGCATTATCACCGACTGGCACCGTGAGGAGTGGAAGGTCACCACATCATTGGTCGGGTTGGATGCGCTGCTGCAACCGATCCTCGATCCGAGTCAGGATGACCAAGTGTGAGGAACTGTCTGAGTTCAGCGATCTGCCGGCAGAGTGACATCACGTCACTTGGCGTTGACTGGAACCACCGATGTCGAGGCGTCGGCCCGGGCCGGAGTCCGTGCGATCACCGGTGCGAGTGCCCCTTCCGTCTGAATCTCAGCCCGCACCACACGATGCGAACGAGGGGCGTCGATGCACAGCTTGACGCGGTTCCCCTGAACCTGAGACACCTTGATGGTGATGTCTCCGTCAATCACCAGCGACTCGCCGATCTTGCGTGTCAAAACCAACATGATTCAACCCTCCCTGTTGCGGGTGGAGTTCGCTCAGCGAGACCCACCCAAATAATCGCCGACGGGATCCACTCGCCGCCGGAGTCAGGTCCGCAACACGGACTTGACCAGTTCCCACCATTTCTAATGTGAAATGCAGGAATTTCAAGCCCCATTTTAATTCGCATGCGAACGAGTGTGTCTAAGTCGATCCTTGACAATGAGTTGCAGCTATCGAGAAACTGCATTCCCGATTTTGCGGAACGCTCCCGACACTTGCTGATCTGTGGCTTGGCTTTCTCGCCCATGCCGCGGGTGCTCGATAAGCTCGGGCGGGACGCCTGAGCCACTGATCTGTCCGAATGGCCCCTCCTTGCGGGCCAGCCCGCCCCTCACTGAACGTGTGCTGACATGAAACCTCGCAAGCTGCTGGCTGCCCCCTTGGGGCTGCTTCTCTTACTCGCTTCATTCGTGGCGGCTGCGGAACCTCCCAAGCCGCTCAAGGTGTTACTGGTCTGCGGCGGGTGCTGTCACGATTACAATTCGCAAAAGGAACTCCTCTCCAAGGGGATGATGGAACGGGCTCGCATGGATGTCATGGTCGTCCATGAAGGCGGCACCGTGACCAATAGCAAGATCCCGCTGTATGAGAAGAAGGACTGGTCGAAAGGGTTCGATGTCGTCATCCACGATGAGTGCTTCAGCGATGTGAAGGAGAACGCCTGGACCCAGAATATCATCACGCCGCACCGCGAGGGGCTCCCCGCTGTCGTGCTGCACTGTGCGATGCACTGCTACCGCGATGGAACGGACGACTGGTTCCAGTTCTGCGGCGTAACCTCTCGGCGGCACGGGGCTCACTATCCGCATGATGTGCTGAACGTCGATGCTAGCCACCCGATCATGGCCAAGTTTGGTCCCGCCTGGGACAATCCGGCGGGTGAGCTGTATTGGATTGAAAAAGTCTGGCCGACCGCTCACCCTCTCGGCACTGCCAAGAACAAAGAGAAGGGCAACGACGAGGTCTGCGTCTGGACCAACCAATACGGCAAGGGCCGCGTCTTTGGCACCACCCTCGGCCACCACAACGAAACCGTTGGCGCTCCCGAGTACCTCGACATGGTCACTCGTGGCACATTGTGGGCTTGCGACAAGCTCAGTGACGAGTACCTCATCGATCCGAAACCGAAGACAGTCAGCGTCAACATGGCCCCGTGAGCCAATCCGGCCCGTTGTGAAATTCGGTTTGGGCAAGATACCCATTCCACGTTTTCAACAGACTGTGAATTGGACAGCGCCAGTTGTGGTCATCCGTGTGGATCAAACCTCAGTCTCGTGACTTCGGGAGCGGCACGGCGTCAGCCTGCCAGGCGTTGTCCCACCCCACGCGAGGGATCGCTGGTGGGGGTCTCGACAGGCTCACGCCTGCCGCTCTCGGCGGCGCTCTGACTGTTTTCGAAAGTGGCGCTGTCCAACTAAGCCTTCTTCATGGCTTTCCACAACTCCCGAAAACTCTTCTTCGGCGGCTCCGGCAGGTCACGCTGCTTGCCCCACATGTTCAGCAGCGGGTGGTTCACCAGGAACTTGGGTGTGATCCGCAATGCGAACCGGCCTAGCTTTCCGGCCAACTTATAGAGCCACAGATTCGACAGCACAGTCTTCGCAGCCACCATCATCAGTTGCTTCGACTTCGGCAGCAGTCCCTTGAGGGCGATCTTGTTTCGCCAGGTATACAACTGCAAATGCAGGTCGATTTTCACCGGGCAGACATCGGTGCAACTGCCGCACAGGGTGCAGGCGAACGGGAGCGAGGAGTGCTGCGCCGAGTCCATCGCGGGGGCGAGGATCGAGCCGATCGGGCCGGGGATCGTGTTGTGGTAGCTGTGGCCGCCGCTGCGGCGATAGACGGGGCAGGTGTTCATGCAGGCCCCGCAGCGGATGCAGTTCAGCGACCGGCGGAAGTCGTCGCTCGCCAGCAGGTCGCTACGCCCGTTGTCGACCAGCACGATGTGCATCTCGGAGTTGGCATCGCGCGGGCCGTGGAAGTGGCTGGAGTAGGCGGTGATCGGTTGCCCGGTGGCGGACCGCGCGAGAAGCCTCAAGAACACTCCGAGGTCCGCCGCCCGTGGGATCAACTTCTCAATCCCCATGCAGGCGATATGCACCGGCGGCAGCGACACGCCGAGATCGGCGTTTCCCTCGTTCGTGCAGACGACGAACCCACCCGTTTCGGCGATGGCAAAGTTGACCCCAGTGATCCCCGCCTGGGCTCCGAGGAACTTCTTCCGCAGTTCCAGCCGAGCGGCATACGCCAGGTAGTCCGGGTCAGTGGCCCCCTTCTCGGTGCCGATGTGCTGGTGAAACAGCTCGCCGATCTCCTCCCGCTTGGTATGAATCGCGGGCATCACGATGTGACTCGGTGGCTCCCCTCGCAGCTGGACGATCCACTCGCCGAGGTCGGTGTCGACAACTTCAATGCCGTGCCGCTGGAGAAACGGGTTGAGGTGGCACTCCTCGGTGAGCATCGACTTGCTCTTCACGAGCTTGGTGACGTTGTGCCTCTGGAGGATCGACAGCACGATCTCGTTGTGCTCGGCGGCGTCCTTGGCCCAGTGGACCTGAGCGCCGTGCCGTTGGGCGTTGGCCTCGAACTGCTCTAACAGATCGGCCAGATTCGCCAGCGTGTGTTGCTTGATCTGCGAGGCCGTCTCGCGCAGCTCCTCCCACTCGGGGACCGTACTCGCGGCCTTGTCACGCTTGGAGCGTACAAACCACAGCGTCTGGTCATGCCAATGAGCGCGCTCGCCGTTGGCAATGAACGCAGCAGCTTCTTCGGGATGGGGTTTGGCGGCGGTGACCATAATCGAGGCTCAAAGGGCTGACGGAGCGGTCCTGAGATTGTAGGCGACAACTCAGACAACGTCCGCTGACTCGTGCTGAAGTCATCTCATCGCGGTGGACAGAAGTCGCCTGAACGCAGCTACCGACCGACCCACAGATCGACCACACCCAACACCAGAATCCCGATGCTCACGGCTGCATTGACGTGGAAAAAGGCCGTGTTCACGCGGCTCAAGTCATCGGGCCGCACGAGCCAATGTTCGTAGACCAGAAGCAGGGCGAGTACCACGACTCCTCCCAAAAACACCGGCCCCAGCGGAGCAAACACCCAGAGAGCGACAAGTGCCACCACCGTGCAGAAGTGACTCAGAGCCGCAATCTTCAGCGCCTTCGGGATCCCCACTCGAGCGGGGAGGCTCGACAGCCCTCGCTGTCGGTCGAAGTCGGCATCTTGCGTCGCGTACATTATGTCAAACCCCCCGACCCAGAAAAAGATCACTGCGGCCAGCAGCGCAGCAGGGGTCTCGATCGAGCCACGAATCGCGATCCAGGCGGCAATCGGCGAGAGCATAAGCGCGGCACTCAACCAGTAATGGCACAAAGAGGTGAACCGCTTCGCGTACGAGTACCCCAACAGGAATAGCAACACGGGGACCGACAAATACAGCGGCCAGCGGTTCGGCCAGAAAATCGCTGTGGTGGCCACGAAGCCGATCGAACAGACCAGAACAAACAGGAACACGGCTTTCGGAGACAGGAGTCCCGCAGGGATGTGCCTCCGGACTGTTCGAGGATTGGCGGCGTCCATGTCGCGATCCACCAAACGGTTAAATGCCATCGCCGCCGAGCGGGCCAGGACCATGCACAACACGATCCCGAGTAGATCTCGCCATCGGAACTCGGTCTGTTGCCAAGCGAGGATCGCCGAGAACAGCGCGAACGGCAGCGCAAACACTGTGTGGCTGAATCGGATCAGTTCCAGGAAATGACGAATGCCAGCAAGCATGGAGGGGTTGAGCAGGAAGAGGTTGAACGGGAAGAGGTCATTCACTCAGTTCTCACCATTGTCCTCTCTCCCTCCCGAAGGTTCTCATACTCTCCGTACCTCTGCAATCGTCGAGAGAAACCAAAGCCATTGACACACACCGCCGCGACTGCACAGTGCTGACCTCAACCACACGATTATGTCAGCGTCTCGTGCGACGAATTCCGTAGCATCCTCCCACCGCTCAAGTGTGAGCGTCACGAAAGTAGGCACACCCTGACAACCCCGCTCTGAGACGACTCGTTCCAGAGGTTTGAACTACGGATCACCCACCGCCGGTCCTGTACCGCAACCGAAGGGGCTCTGGGAAAGAGGTCAAGGACGATTCCCACTCATCATCCCTGTTCCCCCTCGGAATTGTGCATAACCTGCAACCATTTTTGGGGTGAGTCTGCCTGAGTCCTCTGTTTGCCCCCCGTGTCGAATCGACGGAATGGCCAATTTTGCGAGACTCTCCGTTCTGTCCAACCAGCGGGACAGATTGCGTCCAGCACTCTGGTGGCTCAATCACTCGCAATTGGTCTTGCCCCGTTTACCAATCCGGCGAATAATCCTGTGTCATCATGGCATTCGAAAACCGGCGGTTGCATGGGTTTGCTGATTGTGGGCTGAAACAATGGCACCCGGTGTTTGGATCGTCTGCTTCCGACGACCCGCGAAGTCTCTGTATTCCGCGATCCTCGGATGACTCTGTTGAATCGTCGCCCCGTGTTCCCCCGATGGCGGGTGGAGGTTGTCATGCAGGCTACCGGTGAAGTTCTCCTGAAACAGCTCTCCGAACGTCCCGATATCCTCCAGTACCGACTGGAGCACTGGCAGGGGTCGTTCGCGGAATACCTCGACTTGGTGAAGAAGAACCCCAAGATCGCGCGGACCGCGTATCAGCGTATTTACGACATGATCTTGGAGGACGGCTCCACTCCGGTCGATGGCAGCCGCGACCTGATCCGCTATCACTTCTTCGACAGTCCTCACAACGGTGGCGAGGACGCGGTGTTTGGCCTCACCCGGCCGCTGATGGAACTGGTCAACGTCTTCAAATCGGCGGCCATGAAGTATGGCACCGAACGCCGCGTGCTGCTGCTGCACGGCCCGGTCGGCAGCTCGAAGTCCACGATCGCCAGGCTGCTCAAACGCGGCATCGAGCGCTATAGCCGCACTCCGGACGGGGCGCTCTATACCTTCGGTTGGAAGGAAGAGGACGGGTCGATCAGTTGGGATCCGATGCTGGGCGAGCCGCTGCAACTGATCCCGCTCAGTCATCGCGACGATGTGTGCGCGTTCGTCAATGAGGGGCGCGGTGAAGGGGACTTCAAGGTCGAAATCGTCGGCGATGTCTGC
>JANOKO010000849.1:0-5032 GCA_031419335.1 Planctomycetota bacterium | reverse complement strand
AACACTCGGATGTTCCTGCCTCCGGTGGATGCTGGTTCAGTGACGGGATTCGGACAAGACACTCAGACCAAGGACTAGAGCCGTGTTTACCCTAACCAGAGGAGTGAGGCCAGCCATGCCAGGCGCGGACTCCTTGGAACTCAATCCGACCCTCGTGCGTCGGGAACTGATCGTCAAGAACGCCAACGGGCTGCACCTGCTGCCTTGTACGGTGATCGCACGGACAGTGAAAGAGTTTGCGGGGACGGTAAAGCTGGTCAATGGAGCCCAAACGGCGAATGCCAAATCGCCCATGGATGTGATCCTGTTGCAAGCCGGATGTGGCACGGAATTGACTCTGGAAGTCGACGGGCCGGGGGCTGAGGTGATGGCCGACACCGTCGAGCAGTTGTTCGCGGACGAGTTCATGACCGACCGGTGAGTCGTTGAAACCGTGGGATAAGCTTCCAGCCAGTCTTGTTCTGTGAATGACAGGCTGGAAGCCTATCTCACGGAAAGCAGTTTTTCGGAGAACGGATCTCCACCGTGACCGGAGAAGCCGATGCTGGTGAAACGTGGGATCGCGGTCAGTCCGGGTGTGGCGAGTGCGCCAGCTTTGGTCTTGGGCCGCGATTTCTTTTCTATCTCACGCCAGACCGTGCGGCCCGATGCGGTCGATGCGGAGATCGCCCGCTTTCGACTAGCGGTGCAGGAAACCTGCGCCGAGATTTCGACCCACGCCGATGAGGCCACCGCCAAGCTGGGCGGTAAGTACGGGGCCATTTTTCAGGCCCATCTGGAACTGGCCCAGGATCCCATGATCCTCGATGAGATTGTGGACCTGATCACCAACCAACTGCGCTCCCCCGAATCGGCAGTGCAGGCGGTGTTGCAGAAGCAGGCAAACGCCCTGGAAGCTCTCGACAATCCCTACCTTAAGGAGCGGGCCACCGACCTGCATGACCTGGAGCGAGGACTGCTCCGGCACCTGTCTGGTATGGCAGCCCACAGCCCGCTGGTCCTGACCGAGCCGGTCATCATTCTGGCTCACAATCTGACCCCCAGCCAGACGGCCCGGCTCGATCCGAAATTCGTCAAAGCATTTGCCACCGAGGTCGGCGGACCCACCAGCCACACCGCGATTCTGGCCGGTGCCCTGGAAATCCCGGCTGTGGTCGGACTGGGAAATTTCCTGCATCAAGTCAGCGGCGGCGAGATCGTCATTGTCGATGGCGACGATGGCAGCGTCATCATCTCGCCCGATGCCAATGCGATCGTCTTGGCGGAAAAGGCCGACCGTATGCAGCGGTCGAAAGACAAGCGGCTCGTCCGGCGGAGCGAAAAGGACTGCTACACCGCTGACCATGTTCGCGTGCCGATCTTCGGGAACATCGAGTTCCCGCATGAGGCCCTGCACTGCCGCGAGCGTGGAGCCGAAGGGATCGGCCTGTACCGGACCGAGTTCCTGTACATGAATCGTGACGACGAGCCGTCCGAAGCAGACCACTACGCCGCGTATATGGAGGTCGTGCAGACCTTCCCGGATCGTCCGGTCGTGATCCGCACCCTCGACCTCGGGGGCGACAAGGTGCCCGCGATTAAGGCGAGTGTCTTCAGTGACTTCGCCAATCCCGAACTCGGCCTCCGCAGCATCCGCGTCAGCCTGCACGACAAAGAGCGGTTCAAGATCCAGCTGCGGGCGATCCTGCGCGCGGCGGTTCACGGCGATGTGCGGGTGATGTTCCCTCTGATCTCGTCGCTGGGTGAGTTGCGGGAGGCCAAGGCCGTTCTGCGCGATGTGGCCGAAGACTTGGAAGAGAGCGGAGTCCCTCACAAAGCCGACATTTCGGTCGGGATGATGGTCGAGGTTCCGTCGGCGGCCTTGATGGCTCCGGAGTTCGCCAAGGAGGTGAATTTCTTCTCCATCGGCACGAACGACCTGATTCAGTATACTCTGGCGGCGGATCGGTCCGATCCGGCGGTCGCGCGGTACTACAATTCCGCCGATCCCGCGATCCTCCGCACGATCAAGATGGTGTCTGATGCGGCTGCGAAGGCCAAAATCAGCGTAACGATCTGTGGGCAGATGTGTTCTGATCCACGGTTCGTGCCGTTGTTCATCGGGCTGGGGATCGAGCGTCTCAGCTTGACCCCCCAGGCTATCCCCGAAATCAAGGAACTCATCCGGCATCTGCCCACCCGCAAGGCGTGGGAGATCGCCGTCCGAGCCTCCGAGATGGATCTGGCTCGTGAAATCGACCAGTTCCTGCTTGGAGAAGTGAAAAAACTGTTGGCGACCTCGGACGAGGAAGAGTGAACTTTGCGGTTCACTCCCCTGCCCGACTCGCCGTTCTGAATTCAGTGTTTGCGAACAGAGTGCTCGTCCATCGGATCAGTGTGAATCGAAGCCCTTCCCATTTCGCCCCTCGCCTCGCCGGTTGTGTTACAGCCGCGATGGAAGCGTGCGCGACCGGGGGCCTCGATTTTGAAGACATCGCCCATTTTGGCGATCTTCTGATGACCAAGAGCGGTATGCCAAATCACTCCCAAAGCCCCAGGGTTGCAACCCTTGGACTTTCCTTGCGAGAACTGCAAATCGCGATGATGCGGCACCCTGTTCGCCTTTCCCCCCGAAAGGCAATCGATGAAAAAAGAGATGTTGGTCAACGTGATCCAGCCGGAAGAATGCCGGATCGCCATTGTGGAAGACGGCGTGCTGGAGGAGTTGTATGTTGAACGCTCCAGCCAGGAACTGATTGTCGGGAACATCTACCGGGGCCGAGTCGTCAATATCGAGTCGAGCATCCAGGCGGTGTTCGTCGACTTCGGCATCGGACGCAACGGCTTCCTGCACGTCAGCGATGTCGAGTACCAATACTACAAGCACCTCGTCCCCGAGCGAGAAAAACCGGGCCGGGGTCGCGAGAAGATCAACGAGCGCAGCGTCCGTAACAAGCCGCCGATCCAGGAGATTTTCCAGCGCGGCAGCGAAGTCCTCGTACAGGTCATCAAGGAAGGCATCGGCACCAAGGGGCCGACCCTCTCGACCTACGTCAGCATCCCCGGTCGCTATCTGGTGCTGATGCCGGGCCTGCAACGGCTCGGAGTCAGTCGCAAGATCGAGGACGAAGATGTCCGCCGCCGGTTGCGGCAGTCACTCCGCGAGATCGTTCCGCCCGAGGGACTGGGGTTCATCGTCCGCACCGCTGGCGTCGATCGCTCGACGCAGGACTTGCACCGCGACATGAACTACCTGCTCCGGCTCTGGAAAACGCTGGTCAAGCGGCTGGAGAAGCTGCAAGGACCGGGCGTGATCTACGAAGAATCGGACATGATCACCCGCACGATCCGCGACATCTACACGGCGGACATCGAGTCGATCCAGATCGACGAGCCGGACGCCCTCGAGCGGGCCCGCGACTTCATGGAGGTCGTCCTGCCCCGGCACGTCGACCGCATCACGCTCTACGAGGGCCGCGAGCCGATCTTCCACAAGTACAAGATCGAAGAGGAAATCAGCCGCATTCAGAGCCGTCGTGTGCCCCTCCCCGCCGGAGGTTCACTCGTCATCGACCAGACCGAAGCCCTCGTCGCCATCGACGTAAACTCCGGGAACTTCCGCAACTCCGACTCCGATGCCGAAAAGAACGCCTACCAGGTCAACATGGCCGCAGCTGGCGAAATCGCCCGGCAGATTCGGCTCCGTGACCTCGGCGGGGTGATCGTGAATGACTTCATCGACATGCGGGATGAACGTCATCGCCGCAGCGTCGAGCGGAAGCTGTGCGAATGCCTGGAGCGGGATCGGGCGCGGACCAAGGTGCTGCGGATCAGCCCGTTCGGCCTGATCGAGATGACGCGGCAGCGGATTCGTCCGTCACTGCGCCGCAGCATTTACGAGGACTGCCCGTGCTGCCGAGGCGTGGGTCAAGTGAAGACCACCGAAAGCATGGCGATCGAGGTCATGCGGACCCTGATGACTAAGGCCAATCACAAGGGAGTCGCCCGCATCCAGGTCGAGGTCCAGGCCCGCGTGGCCGAATACCTCATCAACAAGAAGCGCCGCGAGATCATCGATCTGGAAGAGAAGTACGACGTACTGGTGAACATCGTACCAGCGGTCAATGGAGGCCCGGATCACATGCTGATTAAGTGCCTGGACGACATCGGAGCGGAAGTCGCCATTCTTCCACCCGGAGACTCATACAAGAAACGCTGATCCTGGAGAGGTGTCATCATGCCCTGGTGCCGTGGCACGGGCTTCCAGCCCGTGATTCCCTGGACAGGGCACGGGGGAGCAGGGCAGATGCCCATGCCACGATTTTCAACAGGCTGCACAAGTCGAGCGAGGTCAGCCGTGGTATCAGCTGTGCGAAGATCCCGCGTGTTGACGACGAAACATCTGAAGCGGGTTGCTGACGGCTTCCCAGATGGCTAGCCTCAACAGGTGGCAGTTCACTCACTCCGCTCCTGTTGAAGGACATCCTGATGAAAGCGTTGCTTCCAGTCGTTTTGGTGGCTGTCGTGCTCAGTGCGATGTGGTGCGTGGTCTCCAGTCAGGAGCCAGGCACCTCGCCAGTCGAGGTGATTCGCCTGACCGACGAGAACTGGGACTCGGTCGCCCCGCGAGGCAAAGAAGTCGACTCGATCGTGGGTGATCTTGTCTTGCGAAACCGGCATCTCGTCGCGGTCATCGCCCAGCCGATCCCCACGCGCAACGCCAACATGACGGTCCGTTCGGTCGCGGGGGCGCTGATCGACCTGACCAGTCGCGAGGGACAGAGCGATCAGCTCAGTGCGTTCTACCCTGGGCAGCGTGAGTATCCCTATCGGGAGTGGGCCGTCCTTGACCATACGGGTCAGCTGCAGGCCGGGGATCAGGTAACCACGCTCAGAGACCAGGAGTCGGCGACGATCGTCGTGCGAGCTGCGGCCAACAATGGCAAACCAGCGGTAGAGACGCGGTACACCCTGCGTGTTGATAGCCGCTCTCTGGAAGTCACCACCACTTACAAGAACGAAGCGGCCGCCGCCGTAAAGATTGCTTTGACGG
>JANOKO010000848.1:0-4531 GCA_031419335.1 Planctomycetota bacterium | reverse complement strand
TTTTTCCGTTGCTGGTGACCTTCACGTCAACCCAGATCTCGTTGGAGTCGACGGTCCCCTGTGACAGCGGGTGTCCCATTTTGAGTGTTCGAATCACAGCTTCCAAGAGGTAGCTCTGGCCAGCTTTGAGTGTCGGCACTGTCGGACGCAGCGGCGCATGGAGGTGGCCATCGATCTGGCCGGACTCCTTGATGCCAAAGATGTCGATGCGAGAAGTCCCGATCAGGAACTTCTCGTGACGAGCCACGATTTCGTCATGCCCTTTGACCCAGGCCAGCCCCGTGTTGGCCCCCGGGAACAAGTGGTCATGCACCGATAGCTTGCCCGAGAGATCGAAGTCCTTGGCTCCGAAGTCCTTCGACTCTGCCAACGGCATGTGGCACTCCGCACAGTTGGTCTTGGCCACATCGGGGTAGTAGAAACTCTTTACGCCGTGGCCCGACACGCCCGACAGGCGGTAGCTGTCGTAGTGATTCTGTCCCCGGACGAACTGACGATAATGATTGACTTCATACGGCAACCCGACCTTGTGGCAAGTCGAACAGAACTCGGCTGTCTTGTGAAGCGGTTTCAGGAAGGAGTTCTTGTGAAAGGTCGGTTTGGCCTTCACAAGTTGGTTGTTGACCCATTGCAGCAGCGGGTCGCTCGACTTCGCAAACGGGTAGTGGATCGGCTCTTCGATCGTGAAGTCGGCATTCCCGACCGTGCTGTTCACATGCGTAATCGCGTGGCAGGTGGTACATGTGATCCCCGCATGGGCCGTGGAGTGCTTCTGCAAATCGTAGTTCGGATCGTCGAAAGCCCCGCTGAAGAATGGCACAGGATCATGGCATCCAGCACACCAGCGAGAAGACTGCACGTTGCCATCCCGCTTCAGCCCCGTTTCCCGAGTCTCGCGAATGCTGGCCAGGTACATGGGATTATTGAACGAACTGAGCCGGTGGGCACTCTTGCTCCACTGGGCATGCACATCGGCGTGACATGTCTTGCAATAGTCGTCCATCATCAGTGTCGAAGCAGGAATGAAATTACCAGTCGCGGTACGGGCCTTCGACGGGTGGAAATATCGCTCTCCTTCCTTCGGACCGGCTACGTTCCACTTCCGTGGATCGGTCGAGTGGCTGACTGCGATTGCCACGACAGCTGCGGCGACAGCACCCAGGTAACCCAGCCCGTACTTCCATTGAATCTTCGGCCCTGCCAGTCGATGCAGGACATACAGCCAGATCCCGAACAGCGGGCTGATCACGTGTGCCCAGTAAGCGATCGACCGTGCCTGAGGCTGTCGCAGCTCAAAGCCGCCGACACGAAACAAAGCCAGTCCCGACACCAGCACAACAATGCTAACCGCAAAGAGAACGTACCCAACTTTGACGGCCTTGCGATTCTTTCGTCCCAGCGTGTTCTGAATGTGAATGAGGCAAAACACAATGAACGGCACAATCAACAACAGTCCCAGGACCAGATGTACGAGAAACATGCACAAGTAGAAGAAATTCTGGTAGGTCCGCCCCGTCGACCACTCCATCGCTGTGATCGTCGTTAGATATGCAGAATTCGCAATCAGCAGTGCCAGCAGCGCCAGAACCAGAAGCAACAGCCTCCGCAGCTTCGGCCCGACCGCCTTCCGTACAATCCGAGGCGGCACTGGAGGTGATGCACCCGTCTTGGCCGAGGATGTCGGTGGAACAAACGCGGGCGGGAGCAGGGGCGCTCTGTCTCCCGGATGGGGAAGAGAATCAGACATGGAGTCACCGCGAAGGGAACCGCCCGCGAGAGAGGGATGCCTGGGCGGCGAAACACGCTTGAATTGTAGCGGTTTCGCGAATGAATCCCAGAGGGAAACCAGTCGATTGCCTAAGCGCAAAAGCCCTGGGGTGGCAACCCCAGGGCTTTGCGGAACAGCGCTCCGCATGCGAAATGCAACCACTCACGCCGAGATCAGCAGCGAGATCGACTCGGGCAGTAGGTGTCCCAGGCTCTCGATCACATCACCCTTCATCGCCCGCCACAGTCCGCCACGGCGCGAGGCCCCAATGACGACGGTGTCGACGCCGTGTGTCACCGCGATGTCGAGCAGCGATTCCGCGACATCGGTCGCCGTTGTGTACAAGAAGTGGCACGGCACACCGGATTCATCGGCCATTCGCAGTGAAGTCGCCTGGAGAGCGAGCGCCTCGCCGTCGACCGCCAGATCCTCCGCACGGGCCCCGTCAGTTTCGATGGCCACATGTCGAATAAACAAGAGCAGGATTTCCGCCTCTTGCGACTGGGCGTGCTCAAACGCGAACTTCAGCAGTCGTGGATTGCCGCGCGTGGCCACAAGGATTTTCCTCTTCCAGCGAGGCATCGGACGCGGCGGGCGATCCGAAGATTTCGTGGTCACGATCTTGGCGGCTCCACCACCGGGGAGTGCGGCCTGGATCTCTTTGCGTGGGACTTGCAGCGGAAAGGAGACCGGGGCCAGCATCCACTGTCCCACATTGGCATAGTTTCTGGCGAGGTATCTCGCCATCAGACCCGCGGCCATGATCCCGCCCGCGAACATCAGCGCCCGTGGTTTTTCCCAGGCGATCGTCACCCACACGCCACACATGAAGATCGCCAGCAGGAGCATCGCCCAGCGTTCCCAGCTCTTGATCGCTAGCTTTTTGTTGGTCCCGCAGACTCCCAGGTTAATCGCAATCGCGCCCACCACACCGATGGCATACAACTCCGCGAGGATCCCGACATCCGGTGCTAACAGTACCGTCGCCATGGGGATCAGTGTTCCGACCACTAGAGGCAAGACCGGCATCCCCCACTGATTCAGGCTCCCGAAAAAGCCGGGAAGCTCCTTATCTCGAGCCATCATGAACTGAATGCTCACGAGGTCCGAGACAGCTGTGTTCACCGCCGAGAGTAACAGCGCTGCGAACACCAGTCCGGCGACAGCCGCAAACTTCGGTCCCACAAAGTAGGAGGCCATGACCTTGAGCATGTCGTCGCGGTGAGCGGTGTAAGCCTGAGCTGGATCACCATCTCCGAGGACCGACAATGGGATGGCCTGCATCGCAAAGGTCAGGACCATGTTCAGCACGACGATCTCGATCAGCACCGGCCAGATCGACCAGCGGGCTGTTCGGGCCACAGGTTCCTTCATGATCCCGGTCATGTTGGCGACAGCTTCGACCCCGGAGATTGCCAGGATGATCCCGACGAATTGGGACCACCAGGCTCGGGGGCTCCCCGTGGGGGCTGTGACGACGGCTTGACCGATCTCCGAACTCGACCCGATGGCAATGATCAGTGTGAATGAGACCGTGGCCAGAGCGGCGATCAGCGCCAGCGTGCCCGCCTTCGTGGGGCCAAAGTAGTTGACCACTCCCACCAGCAAGATCGCCCCCGCCGCCCACCACGACGGATGGCTCACATGCACATAGTGAAACGCATCCAGCGCCGACAACGCCGCCGTCACCACGTAGTCTGCACACAGCAGAAGCCCCCCGATCACCGCCAGAGACTCGGACCGCTGCCGGGCTGCGGAGTAGACACCGCCCCCATCGGGGAAGTTGCGGCAGATGACCTCATAGGCCCAGCCGACCGCAATCAGCAGCAAGCACATCGCCCCCATGAACCAGACGGACGCCCCCCCAGTGAACGCGAAGGCCAGCCCCAGAACATACAATCGACTGGTGCCCCAGTCCCCGAACAGCATCGGCCCGGCGTGATACCAGCTCAGCACGCGCGGACGTTTCCCTTGAACAAGCACGGATAGCTCCTGGCCCGATTCCTGTCAGCGCGCGGATTCCCCGCGAGACACTGAATGCAGTGCGGACCTTGATCGCGAACCGCCATTGAGGGCGGCGATCCGCCAGTACTACAGTCTTCGCTCCGCCCGAATTTCTCGTCAAAGGCAGTCGCGAAACGCATGGAGACTGACACCAAACGGGTACCAGTGAGGCCAACTCATGCGAACCCGCACGGTCGTGGCCTTGAACGAATTTCCCCGAACGCCTGCGAGGTTAGCTGACGGATTCGGAGCCGGTTTGCCCCGTTCGGTCTCAGACCGAATTCACCCCAAGATTTGGTTCCCCCGCTCCGCAGTACTGCGGACTCGGCGATTGCATGCGCTGCATGATATTGTGACTCGGGACAATCATTAGTCAAGACGACTTGTTTGCCAGCGCACTGAACGCCCAGGGTGGCAACCCCTGGGCTTGGAGGGAGTACACGAAACAATTTCCCAGAGCTTGGACCACCTTGTAGCCGCCTTCCCCATCCCCTACGATCCGTAGAGGTTCAGCTGACGGGCCGCAGGTCCGGAATGACTTCATGGGACGGAGTGATTCGCTGAAAGTGTTCTCCGACATGATGTTAGGTGCAGACGTGGAGATTCCTCCGCTGCTCTTGTATGTGGGAGCGTTGATCGGGTTCGTCGTCACGAACATGATCCTGACGCACATGATTGGTCCGCGCAAAAAGACGGCTGTCAAAGACATGCCGTACGAGTCGGGAATGGACCCGATCGGGGACGCCCGGCAGCCGTTTG